>JBIKQE010000288.1:0-2673 GCA_044349815.1 Chitinophagaceae bacterium
AGGCGTCGATTCACTGCGCGAACGGCTTGGTGCCGACTCGTAGTTGGAACGCGATTGGCGTGCCGGTGGAGTGGCGCGAGGCGCTTCTTGGCGAGGTGTTTCGATGCGCGGTGCGGATTGTTGTTGTTGTGTGTTGTAATTCGATTCGCGTTGAATGGTTCGTCCGCCCGAATTTGGTGTTACTTCTTGCTGACGGCGCATATTATCGTTCGAACGGTCGTTGCGGTTGTTTTGGAAACGATCGGTATTATTATTACTAGGAGCCGTTTGGTTGTAACGAGTTCCTCCCCGATTTTCATCGTAACGCGAATCATTCATGTTGTTATTCCGATCCCGATTAAAACGGTCGTTGTTGTTATTCTGATTCAAATTACGGGTATCGCGTGTTGGTGCCGCTTGTGGGTTATAACCGGGGTTCTGTGTACGCAGGTTGTTATTGCGGCGATCGCTATTCATTTGGTCGCTAGCATTACCGCTCAAACGGGTATTGCCTCGATAGGCATTCGGCATATTATCCATGGCTAAACTCCGATCGCGCGGGGTATATTCTCTACGGCCATTTTGCATGCCCGAGGTGCTGTTCAAACCACGGCGTGGTCCGTACGAATACCCATTGCCATTCGGAAAATTATTGTTGTTCCAATAACCATCGTAAAAACCGTTCCAATAATTGTTAAAGCCACCGCCATAACCCCAACCGGGTTGAAAACCGCCCCAGCCGCCATAATAACCTCCGTAGAAATTACCCCAGCCACCAAAGCCACATCCCCAGCCATTATACATATTACCCCAACCAAAACCAGGATAAAAACTGTTCCATGTCCACGGATTATACCCCCAACCAAACGATGGATTCGCCCAGCCAAAGGAAGGATTAAAGCCCATATTAAAACCAGAATACCACGATGGATAGGTATAATTCCAATCCCACCAATACGGATCCCAATAAAAGCGACTGAAATAACCGGCACTATACATGGGGGTGCAAAAACGACGAATGCGGGTGGCGTATTGAAAATCGTCGGATTGCGACTGATTAAAATCGTTTAATTCCTCTTCATCGGACGTATAACTGCGTTGCGATGTGGCATTGTAATTATCGTCTACCGACGATGCATCATCGTAATCTTGCACCTGTTGTTGCCGTTTCTTCTTTTTTGAATAACTGTCGTAGCGTTGTTCCATGCCACCATACACATCATCGAAACTTTGCGCCTGAACTGCGGCAGACATACCCGTAAGCGCGAACAGAATAAGGAAAAACCATGCTTTCATACTAGTTTGTTTTAATAGGCTTACGCCCGTTTCACGAAAATACGACATTTGACTACGTGCACATGTAAACGTTGCGTGAATTACCGCTTTTAACAAAACGGAAATATTTGCTGGCCGCCCCACCCAAACCGCCTTTTTCGATGTTACTTTGCAGCGCTACGAAAATATGCCTTATGGGAAAAGAAATCACTTCGCGTCACGACGATTACAGTCAATGGTACAACGATTTAGTCCTCAAAGCCGGTTTGGCCGATTACAGCGCCGTGCGCGGTTGCATGGTAATTAAGCCTTATGGCTATGCCTTGTGGGAAAACATGCGCGATGTATTAGATAAAATGTTCAAGGAAACCGGTCACCAAAACGCCTATTTCCCTTTGTTCGTGCCCAAAAGCTTGTTCGAAGCCGAAGAAAAAAATGCCGAAGGCTTCGCAAAAGAATGCGCCGTGGTTACCCATTACCGCTTAAAAAGCAATCCGAATGAACCCGGCAAACTGATGGTAGACCCCGACGCCAAATTGGAAGAAGAGCTTGTGGTTCGCCCCACCTCCGAAGCCATTATTTGGAATACCTATAAAAAATGGATTCAATCGTACCGCGATTTGCCGATTTTGGTGAATCAATGGGCGAATGTGGTGCGTTGGGAAATGCGCACGCGCTTGTTCCTTCGTACCGCGGAATTTTTATGGCAAGAAGGCCACACCGCCCATGCCACGAAAGAAGAAGCCATTGAAGAAACCGTAAAAATGTTGCATGTGTATGCCGACTTCGCCGAAACATGGATGGCCATGCCGGTGGTGAAAGGGGTAAAATCGGCCAACGAACGCTTTGCCGGTGCTGAAGACACGTATTGCATTGAAGCCTTGATGCAAGACGGGAAAGCCTTGCAAGCCGGCACCTCGCACTTCCTGGGACAAAACTTTGCCAAAGCGTTTGATGTTACCTACATTACCAAAGAAAATAAAAAAGAGTACGTGTGGGCAACCTCATGGGGTGTTTCCACGCGTTTGATTGGTGCACTTGTAATGGCGCATAGCGACGACGACGGCTTGGTATTGCCGCCTAAATTAGCGCCCATTCAAGTGGTGATTGTGCCCATTTACAAAGGGGAAGACACGCGTCCCCCACTCGATGCCAAAGCCCACGAAATTATGCAAGCCTTGAAAGCCCGTGGCATTCGTGTGAAATACGACAACGACGACACGTCGCGCCCCGGTTGGAAATTTGCCGAATACGAAATGAAAGGCGTGCCGGTGCGTGTGGCCATTGGAGCCCGCGATTTGGAAAACGGCGTGGCCGAAGTAGCCCGGCGCGATACCAAAGAAAAGCAATCCATTGCCTTGGAAGGCCTCGAACAATACATCGACGAGCTCTTGGTAACCATTCAAGATTCGATTTTCA
>JBIKQE010000289.1:0-2667 GCA_044349815.1 Chitinophagaceae bacterium
CGGCACCATGCTTGGCCGTATCCATTTGATAATCCCAATTGAGTTGCGAAAATTGCAACTCAATTTTTTGTAAGGTGTTTATATCGTAAAGGTTCTGCGCTTGCAGCCATTGTGAACCAATACAAACTAAGGCCCCAATCAAGAAGGCTTTCATGAAATGAGTGGTCATGGATAAAAAAATTAACGGATAATCAATTTGCCGGTATAGGCGGTTTGGTTGTTATAAACCACACGAACCATGAAGAGCCCTTTAAGGCTTGTGGGGGTTTGGAAGGAGTTTGAACCAGTTTGAATGGGTTGCGTAAAAACACAACGACCGGTAAGGTCGTAACCGTGAAGTTGACCATCCGATGCGGCCTCTACTTGAAAGAAGCCATCGCCTGGGTTGGGGTATAGGCGGGTAGTACTTATGTTATTGTTCAACGTGCTGTTTGGCCAACATAAGGTACAGCTTGAATAACACAGTACATCCATCACGGTGTCTTGAGTTACGTAAGCTGTTCGATTACCACTAACACCACAGGCTGTTGGAACATTTTCGGAATTAGCCAAGGTATTGCCATTGTAGTATCGGAAAGTATAATTGCCGGTATCCACATAAGCAATCCATTCGTACACATTGTTAGCAAAACTGTACAACCGGTTAATAGCAGGGTTCCAACCTTGAAAATCGCCGGCCGTGTGCACGCCATTGGGTGAAATGCTAGCTTCGTTTTGCATGTTGATTTTGAAACGAATTAAGGTTAAGTTTTGCGGTGCGTTTTGAGAAAATCGAATTGGGGCTAAATAGGTAGTGTCGTTACTCAACGAATCGATGAATATCCAACGGTAATCGCTGAAATTGTAATTCGCCCGCGAGGCCGCAGGAACAAATTCTACTTCATAACATTGGTCGCCATTTACAAACATAAACTCGTATTTCTGAAAGGCCGGAATATCAACAAGCAGTTGATACAAATTGGTATCGATGCTATTTTGATTCATCCCCATAACATTGCAATCGAAGTTGTTTCCGCCAAAGCCGGCGGCTACTTGAAAGTCGCCAGTGATGTGCATGCCCGTTACATTCACCGGAACACCCGTCATATCAACTTGAAACATTACTTTTTTGGCAGAAAGCGACAAGGAGAATACTAAAATTGCAATAAGAACTAAATATTTTTTCATGCGGTAGGATTAACTTAATGAAGAATTTGAATTTTGTAAACCGCACGTCCGGCTTCACCCCGAACATGCAACGAATACATGCCATTGGCTAAATACGAAGCATTGATTTCGTTGGTATATAACGACGAATAAACCAGTTTGCCTTGCATATCGTAAATAACAACATCGGCGTTTCGACCAAAAACATGCGTATTCACCAATCGAATAATACCATTACTAGGGTTCGGGTACACACCACTCTGTTTGCTTAGATCGAGCGATGCAATGGCATTGGGAAACGATGAAACACGAAAGCCCGCGGAATATTGATAAAAACAACCATTCGCATCGGTGATGCGGACTACATAAACACCATTGCTCGTTGCTGTATACGAAGCATTGGTTGCTCCTGAAATCAAATCGCCATTTTTATACCACTGATACGTGCTTCCATTTGAACTGGTTAAGGTATTACCTACGGCTGATACGGTTGGAATAGCAGGGGCCAAATTATTCACATAACAAGGCGAATACATTTTAGATTGTGAAACCGATCCATTCGCAATTTTAGTCCATAATATGGTGTTGTTATCGGTTACTTCATAAATTTTACCCGATAAAGCAATGCAAATCAGTTGATTGCCATTGGGTAATTGTTGCGTGCTCCCCATATTACTTGTACCACCATTGCAAGCATGTCGTTTGGTGTAGGTAGCAGGTAAAAATGCTTGTCCGCTGGTAATGGTATAGTTGTAGCCTACACGTGGAATGTCTATTTCGTCGGATGCTGAAATCGTATTTGATACACCACGGTTGTTGAAGCCAGCTAAACGCCCCGCATTGGGTACGCCTTCAGGAATAAAATGGGCATCGTGTGTAACATTCAACACGGCTGTACCGGCCGCGCCATAAGCCAACGGATTTCCCCAGCGGTAAAGAATATCGCCCCCTTTGCCGGCATTGCCACCCGTGCTACCGGCCGCTTCGGCGGTTGTTGTACTGTGGTCGATAATATACCATTCGTTTAAATTGTGCGAACTAAAAGTGATTTGGTCTAAAATGGGGTTGTAATCCACACCATTCATGTGCAACCAATCTTTGGCTTGTTTATAATTAATGTTCAACCGTTCAGGATGTTCATTCAAGGTGCTTACATAATTAGGTTTGTTGGGGTCTACATTTTGCATTACATGATCCCACGATTTCCATTCCCAAACCACATTGCCCGTTGTAGCGCCTGTGGGTTGAATTTCTACAATTTTGTCGGGCCACATTTCAATGGCATTATTGGCACCTGCCGCCGTTGCCTCCGCCGCGGTACGACGTTCGTAAGCAATCAGTAAAACGTTGCCATTGGGCATCGGACAAATATCGTGGTGCGAACAATACGATGTGGTAGAATACACATAATCCCATACAATATTTCCATTGTAATCGACCTTCTGAACTTTTCCGCAAATAGGGCCACCGGTGAACGAATTACCTGTTTTGGCTACCGAACGCACAAGTGTTCCTCCGGGT
>JBIKQE010000290.1:0-2658 GCA_044349815.1 Chitinophagaceae bacterium
GACTTTATTTATACGAATTAAGAGATCAATCTCACATAGCGGCAAGGGGAAAAATCAACTTATTATAACGTATTTTTACTTGAAGCCAAGCACCATCCCTTTCCTCATCACCCGTCCCGCTTTCCATTCCTACGGTGCGCCCTGCGGGACGCACCGTATCCATTACAATCGGGGCTATTTTTTCATCGTCTCGAACAATGGGCATCTTTTTTTTAATCCATCAACTATATCCGTGGTTTGTGTCTTCACAAACCACCATCCATCATCTTCCCCGCAATGTCACCTGCCATGGATTAGAAATTTAAACAATGTTGTTATAGGCAGGGACGTTGCGGATGTATGCTATATCCGTGGTTTGTGTCTTCACAAACCACCATCCATCATCTTCCCCGCAATGTCACCTGCCATAGATTAGAAATTTAAACAATGTTGTTATAGGCAGGGACGTTGCGGATGTATGCTTGAAACAAACCCGCAACGTCCTCGCTCAATAGTTGAATGAAAGTGCAAACGATTTCGGCGAGTGACGTTGCGGAGAAACAATAAAGTTCCGCCGCTGAAGGGCTGCCGTGCCTGTAGGGCTTGGCCGCGCGAGGAACGAGCGAGGCGGAACCCCGGAAGGGACGGATAATAGCTGACGATGGAACTGTTGATGATAGCCCCTAAAAATAATTATGATTAAGGAAGGCTTTGTTTTATTGGCTATCAGTCAATCCCCTTTTCAACCTACCTTTGCGCCTTAATGTTTACACCTTATGGCGCAACGTGGCCGTGGACGAAATACTGACAATATCGATTTGCCAAAAGCGAAATTGTCGCGCGAGAATTTTAAAAAATCGTTCAGACTCCTCAATTATTTGGGCAATAAACGCTGGATCTTTTTTGTGGGGATGCTCTTCTTGATTGGAACGGCCTCGGTAGGCCTTCTCTTCCCACTCAAAAGTGGTACGATGTTTGGTTATTTCGGTGCCAGTGGTCAATCGCCTGAAGCGATGACGGAAGGCCTTTACGATATTGGAAAAGTGCTTTTAGTGATTTTATTGATTCAAGGGGCCTTTTCTTTCGGTAGGGTGTATTGTTTTACCCTCGTTACGGAACATATGTTGGCCGGACTGCGACGCGATGCGTTTAGCCGGATTATTCAAAAGCCAATGGGCTTTTTTGCGCAACATCAAACCGCAGAATTGAGCAGTCGATTGGCTACCGATATCAATGTAATTTCAGAAGCCTTTACCTTGAACATTGCTGAACTGATTCGTCAATCGATTGTGGGGATTGGCGGCTTGGCCCTGATGATTTATTATACATCGTGGGATATTGCGCAATGGTTTTTGATTATTATTCCTCCGGTAATTGTGCTGTCGTTGTTGTTTGCCAAACGCATTCGGGCTTATTCAAAACAGTTTCAAGATAAAATTGCCGAAGCGAATGTGGTGGTGGGCGATGCCTTAACCGGCATCAGCAATGTGAAGAGTTTTACCAACGAAGCCTATGAAATGGACCGTTACGGACAAAAAGTGGTTGCCATTAAATTGTTTGGCATTCGGTATGGGGTGTTGCGGGGTTCGTTCTTTTCGTTCGTTATCACCGGGGTGTTTGGGGCGGTGTTTTTCATTTTATGGAAAATGTTGATTCTGAAAACGAACAATGTTATTTCGGCCGAAGAGTTTGGTCGATTTATGATGCTATCGCTGTTTGTGGCAGGTTCCTTGGGTGGCTTGCCCGAACAAATTGCCTCGATTCAACGGGCATTGGGTGCAACCGACCGTGTGTTTGAATTGATTGACGCCGATATTGAACACTTGTACGATGGGCAACAACCCGACGATTTTTGTGCGCATAATTCGGGCATTCAATTCGACGGTATTAGTTTTAATTATCCCAGTCGCCCCGATTTTACCGTATTGCACGAATTGAGTTTTTCAATAGATAGCGGGAAGACCTTGGCCTTGGTGGGTTCTAGCGGGTCGGGCAAATCGACCATCGCCTCGCTGTTGTTGCGGTTTTATGAACCCCAGCAAGGGCGTATTATGGTAGGTGGACAAGATACTCAAACGGTGGCCATTCATGCCTTGCGCGAAAAGATGGCCTTGGTGCCGCAGGAAGTCTTACTGTTTGCCGGTACCATTCGCGAAAATATAGCGTATGGGTGTCCGGGGGCCGATGCCGCCGCCATTGAACAGGCCGCCAAACAAGCCAATGCCTACGATTTTATTTCGTCGTTCCCCGAGGGGTTTGAAACACGGGTAGGAGAGCGGGGTATTCAATTGTCGGGTGGACAGCGCCAGCGTATTGCCATTGCCCGCGCCTTGTTGAAGAATCCCAAGATTTTGATTCTCGATGAGGCCACCAGCAGTTTAGATAGTGAAAGTGAGCACTTGGTGCAAGAGGCGCTTGATAAATTAATGGAAGGCCGCACCAGTGTGGTGATTGCGCATCGCTTGTCGACCATACGGAATGCCGATAAAATTATTGTGCTCGATCAGGGCCGTATTGTGGAGAGTGGCACGCACGATGAATTAATGGCGGTGCCCGATGGGTTTTATCAGAAGTTGAGTAAGATGCAGCGGGAGGTATAGTTTTTTTATCGCCGCAACATAAAATATTTTCTTCCCCGCTGAGGTCTCCCGCAGGGGTGTCTCGTCCTGATATAGGTTG
>JBIKQE010000291.1:0-2657 GCA_044349815.1 Chitinophagaceae bacterium
ATACCACCGATGCCTGGCGAGCATTTTACAAAGGCTACCCGCTCGACGCCGCCATGGCCGTGGCCTTATTAGGCTTGCCTGTTTTATTTGCATGGGGCTACTATTGGAAACAACACCACAAACTTCGTCAAATCACCAACTCCCTCGTGGTGCTGATGATTTTGTTGTACAGCGCCGTAGCCATTGCCGATGCCGGTCTATACCGCGAATGGCAAACTAAAATTAATATACAAGCCCTCAGCCATTTCGAACATCCCGGCGAAGTTGTTCGCACCATGTCGTATAACTTGTTGGCCTTGTTTTTTACTTGCTTACTTATTTCAGGGTTTGTTTTTTATTGGGTGTACAAAACCTATATTCATGCACCGTTTGTTTTTACAGAAACAGAAGCTGGCACGCAACGTCGTTGGACAGACTTTCTATTTATACCCATGCTCGTTGTACTTGGGGTAATTACCATTCGCGGCGGACTCACCAACATGCCCATCAACCAAAGCATTGCCTACTTTAGTGCCGATGCCTTGGCCAACGACATCGCCGTTAATCCCTTATACAATTTATTGCAAGACCTCGACACCAAATCGAAACTCCCCGACCCTGCCTTGTATACCTTTCACAACAACAAGAACCTCACCAACCTTGTAGCCGATTATTTTCCATCCCCTTCCGATTCGATATTACATATTCTCAATACCACGCGTCCTAATTTGTTGTTTATTTTTTTAGAAAGCTGGAGCAGTCACAACATTGGCGTATTAGGCGGTTTGCCCGATGCTACACCCAACTTCGATGCGTGGAGCAAGCAAGGACTTTTATTCAAGCATGCCTATGCCACCGCTTATGTTACCGACCAAGGCTTGAGTGCAGTATTGAGCGGCACGCCATCCGTGTCGCGTTTCTCGGTGATACAACAACCCGAATGGGTGCCGAAATTACCTTGTATTAGTGAAGACCTAAAGCCCTTGGGCTATCAATCGTCGTTTATGTTTGGGGGCGATTTAGTGTTTGGCAATTTAAAAGGCTACTTAGTAAACAAACAATTCGAACACATCAGCGATATCAGCAACTTGCCTTCGCAATTACCCCATGGCAGTTTAGGTTTGCACGACGAATACAGTATGCAACTTTTGTTGGATTCCTTACAACAAAGCAAACGCCCCTTTTTATTTGGTTACCTCAGTATGAGCACCCACCGCCCTTACGATTTTCCGGTCCGTGATGCGTGGCAAGGTCCAAGCAAGAATCCTGAACCCAACTACACCCGTGCCGTGCATTACAGCGATGCGTGCTTGGGTACATTTTTGAAAGAAGCCAAAAAACAATCGTGGTACGATAGCACCCTCATAATTATTGTAGCCGATCATAGTCATAATACGTGGAAAGGGACCGAAACCGCCAAAGCGGAACGCCACGAAATTCCTATGTTGTGGTTAGGTGGCGCCTTGGATATTGCTTGGCGGGGCAAGCAATGGGAACCCATTGTATCGCAACTCGATATTGCAAAAAGTATATTGAATCAAATGCAGTTACCCAGTGAACATTATCCATGGTCGCGGAATATGTTTCAAGCCCATCCTGCATCGTCGGCATTTTATATTTTTCACGGGGGTGGCGGTTATGTAGATAGCTTGGGGTATGCGTCGTACTATCAACTCAATAAAAATTATATTTTTTCGAACCGGCCCGATAGTGTTTCAACGGCCTACGGCTTCAAGCTCTTCACGGCCTTCCAACAAAAGCGATACCAACAATTGCTTTTAGAATAATTTCAATTTTTTGTAGAATTTTATCAGGAAAAAACCGCTTGAATGTTATTGAAAACTGAAAAACAGTTTAAAAAAAATAATTATACGTTTTAGCCCCTATATTCGAATCTAAACTTTAATTTTTATGAAAAAATTTCTCCTTTCAATGGTTGTATTGGCCGGATTGGCAACAAACACACAAGCACAAGTTCATCCGCATGCTTTGGGTTTGCGTATTGGTGGTGGTTCAAGTAATGGTGGCGAATTATCGTATCAGCATGGCTTAAGCAGCAAGAACCGTTTGGAATTTGATGGCGGATTATTTATGGGACAAGATAATGAAAGTATTTCATTGTTTGGAATGTATCATTGGGTTGGAAATTTAAGCGGTGGCTTAAATTGGTTTGCTGGTCCTGGTGCAGGTTTATCGCTTGATAAAAACGACAATGGCGATAGTGGTATTGGATTGGGTATTGGAGGCCAAGTAGGGTTGGAATACGATTTAAACAAACAAAAATTACCATTATTAGTTAGCTTAGATGTTCGTCCTATATATAACATACTTACTATTAACGATAATTTTAATTATAATATTGCCCTCGGTGTTCGTTACACATGGGGTAAAACAGCCTCGAAGAAATAAGTTCGATTGCTTTCATGCATAAAAAAATCCGAAGTGAAATACTTCGGATTTTTTATTTGGGTAAAGGAAAGAAAAGAAGAAGAATGTTCAATAGTTGAGGCTCGGCCCCCGATGGAAGCGGATACCGCCCAAGGGGAGGGAGCAGGAACAGCGAACAGGAAACAGACAAATGAGGTGGAACGAAGCGAGGATGCAGTGAAATACCTTGGGCGTATGAGCGGACAGCGGGTAACGATGCTGGGTAAAGAGAAGATGATGCCGGACGCCTG
>JBIKQE010000073.1:0-9183 GCA_044349815.1 Chitinophagaceae bacterium
GTTTTTTCCTGTACATGGTCTAACAATTTTTTGTCGGCTTCGAAGCGATGAGAATGAATCTTAATGTTCATAGAGAAGGGTTTTTAGGTAAACGAAAAGAACTACGATAAAGGTAATGATAATTTTGTAGTACGATTATATTGGTTCAACTATTTTTACTCTGTGCGTATAAATTTAAATTGGTTTTAACGGTTGGTAGTAATGGGTTAAAACGAGCCATCATGCAAGGAGAGAAAAGAAAGGCGATGGTGCCGACGTGTGCGACGCAATTGCGACGATTAAAGGAAAAGGCGATGATGACCAAAAGAAAAAGCTTGATTGAAATAAAAAAGCCTTTGTACCGAAGCGATACAAAGGCTTTTTTGCAGGCTGGAAAAATTACTTTCCGAATTTTAATTTTTTGCCGGGGTAGTAGGCGTTTTCACCCAGTTCTTCTTCAATGCGAATGAGTTGGTTGTATTTGGCCATACGATCGCTGCGCGAGGCTGAACCGGTTTTGATTTGTCCGCAATTGAGGGCCACTGCGAGGTCGGCGATGGTGGCGTCTTCGGTTTCGCCGCTACGGTGACTCATGATGGTGTTGTAGCCGGCGTGTTGCGCCATGGTTACGGCGTTGATGGTTTCGGTGAGCGAACCAATTTGGTTTACTTTCACGAGGAGTCCGTTGGCGATGTTTTCGTTGATGCCTTTTTCGAGGCGGTTTACGTTGGTAACAAATAAATCGTCGCCTACGAGTTGTACTTTGCTACCGATGGCTTCGGTGAGCATTTTCCAACCGCGCCAATCGTCTTCGGCGAGACCGTCTTCGATGGAACAGATTGGGTATTGCTTCACCCAATTTTCCCAGAATTTTACGAGTTCTTCGCTTTTCATTTTTTTGCCGCTCGATTTTTTGAAGACGTAACATTTTTGTTTGGCGTCCCACAATTCCGAGTTGGCGGCATCCATGGCAATGAGAACTTGCGAGCCTGTTTTGAAGCCGGCCCCTTGGATAGCAGCGAGTACTGTTTCGATGGCTTCTTCGTTGCTTTGGATGTTGGGGGCGAAACCACCTTCATCGCCTACATTGGTAGAGTAGCCTTTCTTTTTCAATACCGTTTTTAGGTTATGAAAAATTTCGGTACCCCAACGAAGGCCTTCGCTGAACGATTTGGCGCCAACGGGCATGACCATAAATTCTTGGAAGTCGATTTTGTTGTCGGCATGAGCGCCTCCGTTGAGGATGTTCATCATGGGTACGGGCAATGTTTTGGCATTGGTACCGCCCACATAACGGAAGAGGCTCAAGCCCGATTCTTCGGCAGCAGCTTTGGCAGCAGCGAGGCTTACGGCTAAAATAGCATTGGCGCCGAGTTTGCTTTTATTGGGTGTTTTATCGAGTTCAATCATGGCGCGGTCGATGGCTTGTTGATCGAACACATCCATGCCTAGTAATTCGTTGTGGATGAGGGTGTTTACGTTTTTAACGGCTTTCAACACACCTTTACCTAAATAGTTTTTCTTGTCGTTGTCGCGCAATTCGGCGGCTTCGTGGATGCCGGTGCTAGCGCCCGAGGGAACAGCAGCGCGGCCCATAGCGCCTGCATCGGTGAATACTTCGGCTTCAACGGTTGGATTGCCACGCGAATCGAGAATTTGGCGGGCATGAACATGGGTAATAAAACTCATACTAATGATTGATTTTAGGCGCAAAGGTACGCCGTACAAGCCACATTATATAGCGTTTGCTAGGGTGTTGAACCCAATTTCTATCATTTTTTGAATGGGTTGGAAAATGCTTCGTCGCTTACCAAGGCATGATCGGTGAGTGTAGCTAAAAATGCTTTGAGGGCGAGAATTTCAGCTTGGCTCAAGTTCATGATTTGCGGGAGCTTGGTACCAGAATTAACCAAATGGTCGTCTAAATTAGGGTTGGGTAGGATGCCAATATTGTAGTGTTCAATAACGGCGTCGATGCCTTGGAGGGAAGCATCGTGCATGTAGTATTTTCGTAACAGGATGCTTTTTAAACTAGGGGCTTTGAATTTGCCTAAATCGTTGGCATTACGGGTATGAATAAAGATGCCCGGGTCGGTATTGATGAGTTGAGAGCCATTATTCCTGGGTTGGTCTGAAATAAATAAATCGGTATTGTGACAACCACCGCAATTCACGGTAAGGTTATTCATAAATAAGTCTTTCCCGGCATTTTCTTGACTTGTAAATTTTGGAAAAGGTTCGTACCTGCTTTTTACATCGGCGCGGGCCACATCGTATTTGGCTCGGTACGACACGATGGAACGTACAAATTGCGCTAAGGCTTGGGCGGTTCTGTTGGCATTGATAGTTTCCGAGCCAAAGGCGTAACGATACAAAATAGGGTAATAGGGTTTTGCTTGGAGGCGTTCTATCATGCGCTCAATGGTCATACCCATTTCAATGGAGTCTTGAATGGGTTGTAACACTTGGTCTTCGAGCGAAGCGGCACGTTCGTCCCAGAAAAATCGACCGTTTTGGTAATACCGTGCATTGATAAGCGCCATACCATGGCGGGTGGTTTTGCCACCGGTATGCCCTATACTAAAGCGCGCGGTATCGGCAAAACCAAAGGCTTGTTGGTGGCAAGAGGCGCAGGAAAGGGTTTGGGTGAGGGAAAGATCGGTATCGTAAAAAAGAACTCTTCCGAGGGTAGCACCCCAATTGGATATTGGGTTATCGGTAGGAGTATTATCGAAATGGGCTATAAACGAATCGGCTAAGAAGTTGGGTAGTGGGGGATTGGCGTAATTAAATGGTTGGGTGGGTAGATTTAAGGATGACCCAATTACAAAACGTTCAGTGACCGGTTTTTGGCAAGCCAATAAAAAACCGCATCCTGCTATGAATACAAATAACAAGATGCGGTTTTGGGTAAACATGGTTTAGAATGTTTTCATGAAGGCGTCTACGCTATCCATCATGTGTTGGATTTGCTCTTCGTTGAGACCGTGATGACAAGCCATCAACATACCCCCGCGCATTACTTTATCCGATTCCGGATAACCACCCGGTGTGGCTTTGTGCGCCACATTTTTGAAACCTGGTTGACGTAAAATATTGCCTGTGAAAACAGTACGTGTTTGGATATTCCGTTTTTCGAGGAAGATTTGTAAATCGCGACGAATGAACGGTGCCGTATCGCGAATGGTTACAGCAAAAGCCAACCAAGCGGTACGAGAATTTGGTAATTGTTTCGGCAAAATAAAATACTCTTCGTATTGTTCGAAGAATTTACGAATGCGCGTATAATGGGCCGCACGTAAATCGATATTGCTCGGTAGTTTACCTAATTGCACCAAGCCAAAAGCGGCACCCATTTCGGAGGGTTCGATATTATAGCCGGGTTCTTCAAAAACAAATTTAGCATCGTACGGAATGCCATCAATTTCAACATTGAAACGGTTTTCGATTTTTTCGCTTTCAACAAATAACGACGATGAACGCCCCCAGCTGCGCAACAATTTACCCCTACGAAGATGCTCGTCGTTATTAACGCAAAGCATACCGCCGTTACCGCCGCAGTTCATGATGTGGGAACCATAAAAACTGGTGGTACTCATGTCGGTAAAACGACCACTGCTTCCACCATCAATTTCTGCACCAATAGTGTCGGCGCTATCTTCAAGAACAAACAAATTGTGTTTATCGGCAATGGCGCGTAATTTTTTCCAATCGGGAAGGTTACCAATCAAGTTAGGTATAATCATCGCCTTTGTTTTAGGCGTAATCATGGCTTCTACTTTATCGGCATCTACGTTGTAAGTACCTTCTTCCACATCCACAAAAGCGGGTATCCATTTGCGTTTAACAATAGGGGCAACGGTAGTTGAAAACGTGAGGGCAGGAGTTAATATTTCAGTGCCTTCTTCGTAGTCGAGTAAATCGGCTGCAAGATAAAGAGCACTTGAACCGGAGTTCACACCGATACCATATTTTTTATTGTACAGTTGGGCTACTTTTTCTTCGAGTTCGCGCACATTTTTACTCATTTGAGTAGATGTTTTAAGCACATGAACAACGGCATCAATTTCTTCTTGTCCGTGTACGGTGGTTCCATAAGGAACATAGGGGTATTGACTCATAGTGTGAAATTCGTTAGCAAATTTATTGTTTTCGGGGCATTTGAGCGTGGCTATTTACAAGTAAACGATAATTAATGTTTATAGCAATTAGTATTGTCCGTGTCGTTTGCGTAAAAACCATTCGGCACTAAGGCAAAGTAAGAGCAAGGCAAATAGCCAACGGTAATCAATCAAGGGCTTGGCGGTGATGTTTGGTCGTAATAGTGCGGTATGTTTTTTAGCCAGTAAGCTGTCTTGCAAGGCCTTGATGCGCGAGGCGGGTTCCATACGGCCATTGAATTGGGTGGCCAATTGGTTCAAGAGCGTCCAATTGGCAGTTACATGGGCGGTTTCAAGGTCTTGAGCTTGTACATCGAAACTGCCATTCGCTCGGTAGGCTTGTCCGTTAAACGTTGTGGACGCTTCATAGCGATAATGGCCTTCTGCTAATCGGCCAATGGGCAATGAATAACTATCGCCTTCCCGATTGAATGAATAATCGAGTGGGGTATTGCTTTCATCGAACAAGGTAAGGTTGGCATCGGGGGTGTTTACCGCTTCTTTGTTTTGATTATACAATTCGGCATCGAGGGTAATGAAATCGGATTCTGAAAAAACAGGTTTGGGTATTACAACCCTAAACGGCCGGTTGTCTTGTTTGGTGGCGGCAAATTGCACGGTTCGAACCACAAATTCATCCACCAATTCGGTGTTTTTGCGTAATCGGTACTGCTCGAGCCGCCAACGCCATAGCCCTTCGCCGCAGGTAAATGCAACACGTCGAGCACCGTCTTGCTGACAAACCCATAAGGGGGCATCGGTTCCTACGCGGCCTATTTGTTGTTTGAATAAACTTTGAGTGTTAGGCCCTGTTCGATAATCGCCAAAGGGCGCCACCAATGGGGGGAAACTGTTTACACCTTCGGCAGGCGGCAACGTGAAATAAGAAAATTCGGTATTCAAAACAGCTTGAAAATCGCTCACCGAAGCGCCATTACTTTGTACTTTAACAGCACTTTGTAAGGCATTTAGAGCCGGCAAATGCGATTGCAAACCCAGTATAACCCACAAGCCGGTGCCTTGCTGTTTAATATCTTGCGTTAACGACGTAAGCGGATTGGCTACAGAGGGCAGATTATGCATGATAATCAAATCGTAGCCATTGGCTTTGGCCGGTGCTTTGGAGGCGGGTAATAGCGTAACTTCGTAATTCTTTTGGCTCAATACGGCTTCCTTCAGGGCTTGCACATCCGGGTGGGGAGCATTGTATACTAACAATATTTTTTCTTTTCCATCTAATACTTCCACAAAAACATCGTAGGTATTGTTGCGAATATTCTTTTCGTTGCTGATGGGTGTAATGCTGAGCTGAAAGTGCTGCATGCCTTTGTTTTCGGCGGGTACAATCATTTCTACAGACTGCATAAAACGGGCTTGTTTTACCGGCACCGTTTGTGCTTGCAAGGTTTGTTTGGTGCGGGCATTGATTAAACGCAATTGAAGCGTTTCGCCTGTGGCGGCCAAGGCACTTATATCGGCTTTGATAGCAATACGATCGTTTAAGTAAACCGATTTATTGGCAAACATTCTATTTACTGCGGCATCGCGTTGCAGGGTGGTATCGCCTAAGGCAAGCGCGAATATAGAGCCGGTGCCTGGCCAATCGGTTTGCTGGGGAGAGGCCCCTTCGTTGTAAATACCGTCGGTGGCAAGAATAATGGCTTGGAGATTATTCGATTCGTTTTCTTGAATTACTTGTTGCAGGGGTGCCGAAAGATTGGTGCTTGTTTGGTTGAATTGCCACGATAGGGTATCGCGTTTTTCGCTACCGAATTGAACCGATTTAATGGTATATGTTTCCGATAAGGTTTCAAGCATGGCAGAAACATCTTTTCGGTAGGCAACACTGTCGGTATTTTTAAAAGCAAAGGGGATAGATGCCGAATGATCTTGCATAAATACCAACAAGGGCTTGATGCTTGTATTGGTTTCGCGCCGTACAATAGGGTTTAATAGCAATAATATAATTAAAAATGTACTTAATCCGCGTAAAACAGCTAAGCCATAGGCTAATTTGGGCGACTCGAAGCGCTTGATATGTTTGCGGTATAATACAAATGCCGCAACTACAGCAAAAAGTACACCAATCAAAACCCAAAGCGGTGGGGTAGAAAATGTTACGGGCATGAGCCGTAAAGATAAGCCTTGTGCTTGTTACGAAAGCGGATGGATTTGTAAATTAATGTGAAGAGTTGTCTGTATCGTTTTCATTCAACAACATCCACAATTTATCTTTAATAGCTTGTAAGCCTTCACGGGTTAACGAAGAAAAAAACTGAACAGGAATATCCGCCGGCATTTCAGCCAGAATAGCTGCTTTTAGTTCATCGTCGAGCATATCGGCTTTGCTGATGGCAACCAGCATTTTTTTATCAAGTAGTTCTTCGTTGTATTGGGCTAATTCGTTCATCAACACATCGTATTCTTTTCGATGATCGGCACTATCGGCCGGTATCAACATCATCAATACGGGGTTTCGTTCAATATGCCTTAAAAAGCGATGGCCCAAACCACGCCCTTCGTGGGCACCTTCTAAAATACCCGGCAAATCGGCCATGCAAAACGATTTGCCATCGCGGTATTCCACAATGCCTAAATTGGGCGACAAGGTAGTAAACGCATAATCGGCAATTTTAGGTTTTGCGGCACTCATCACCGACAATAACGTGGATTTGCCGGCATTCGGAAAACCTACTAAGCCCACATCGGCCAATATTTTTAATTCAAGAATATGCCATCCTTCAATGCCCGGTTCGCCCGGTTGTGCATAATCGGGGGCTTGTTGTGTTGGGGTTGCAAAATTACCATTTCCTAAACCACCACGGCCACCGGAAATCCAAACAATTTCCTGACCATGCTCCAAGATTTCTATTTCAACTTCGCCTGTTTCTTCATTTTTGCCAACGGTTCCCAAGGGCACTTCAATAATAATATCGTTGCCCGAACGCCCACTGGAATTATTTTTTCCGCCTCGTTCGCCATCCTCCGCCAATAGGTTTTTATGGTAACGCAAATGCAGAAGCGTCCACATATTCTTGTTGCCACGTAAAATAATATGGCCACCGCGACCGCCATTGCCACCATCGGGACCGCCATTGGGACGGTATTTTTCGCGAAGAAAGTGAACGGCACCCGGTCCGCCTTTTCCGGATTTACAAAAAATGCGGATGTAATCTATAAAGTTATCGTGTTGCACGTTGGTTTGGGGATAGCCTTAGGCGCGTTGGTCGATTTCGGCGCAAAGGGCATTATAAATTTCCTCCATAGCCCCTTCGCCGCGAACTTCCACCAATTTGCTCTTGGCTTTGTAATAATCGGCTACCGGCGCTGTTTTGGCATGGTATTCTTTGATGCGTTTTATAATCACTTCTTCGTTGTCGTCGGAACGCCCCGACGATTCGCCGCGCGAAATCAAGCGTTTTTTTAATTCTTCTTCCGAAACAATCAAACTCAACACAATATTGATGGGCGATTTTTTGAACGACAATAAATTGTCCAAGGCTTCCGCTTGTGCTACCGTGCGGGGAAAGCCATCAAAAATAAAACCACGCGCATCGGTATGAGCATCTAGTTTCGAACTAATCATGCCAATAACCACCTCATCGGGTACCAACATGCCTTGATCCATATATTTCTTGGCTTCAACACCCAATGGCGTCTCTTCACTCACTTCAGCACGCAAAATGTCGCCAGTAGAAACGTGTATAAAATGATATTGGTCAATTAAACGCGACGATTGGGTTCCTTTACCACTTCCGGGAGGCCCGAATAGAACTAAATTAAACATGAATTAAAAAAATTTCAGAATGCAAATATAGGTTAACAGCACACAATTCAAGAATATAAGCCTTAATTAGCCTGTTATTAAACGGGTAATATCGTTTAATGAACCAAAAAAAAGAGGTTGTCGGGTAGACAACCTCTTCTTAAAATGCCATTTAAAATTAATGACGAACAATCACTTCATGTACCGAAGCGTTTTTCTTAGCATCAAAAATCATCAAGTGGTATACACCATTCGATAAAGAAGATGTTTCAAAACGCATGGTATTATTACCAACGTTTGTTTGTAATTGACGGCTTTCGATAATACGACCTGTAGCATCTATCAAGGTTGCCAATACTTTTTCACTGTTATTCATGGCAATATCTACCTGGAAGAAATCAGCAGCAGGATTAGGATAAACACTAACTTGCTTAACAGCATTCGATAAATCGGATGTGTTTAAAGGCGTTAACGAAGTTAAGTTAGCTGCCTGATAAACTTGCTTATCGGCACCCTGAATCCAAGCAATTACATACAAATCGGTGAACTCTTCAATGCTATGCTCCGAAGCATGGTTAATACGATTAGCCGCTGCACCATCGGTTGGTAAACGGTAATTACCATTGAAGGTGTAGTTGAACGATAAAGAATCCCAACTACCAATACTTACATTAGGCAAGGCGGTACCTGCATCTGTAGGAATCATTTTTTTCATTACATCAAGAAACAAGGTTTCGCCGTTCGACTTCACATTGTTATCTGTTTGATTTTCCAAAACAGCTACATACAATTTCGCACCAGCAGCATTAAACAATGGCGAGAAACGCGCTTTGGCAGTAATGGTTTTGTTCACCACATTGTACTCACCGGTTAATTTGTAATTGGCAGGTACAGCACGTGAGGCATCGTATAAAGCAGTTGTAAACGAAGAGGCATTGCCATCCCAACCACCATCAATTTCCATACGTGGAATAGAGTTGATTGCATAATACCCACGACGGTTTACCGCTTCTGTGGTACAATAAGGATCGCCTGTTCCAGGAAAATCTTGTTGATATTTTACTTTTACATACTCCGCTTTTGGCTTAGGAGCTACAACAGCTGCAAAATTTTCATTCCCCGGTTTGCAAGGACCGCACGTTGAGCTCGAGAAGATTTCGTACAAAGGCAAGCGTTGTACAAACTCACTCATTACCGATACCGATTTAATTTTGCTATCATCCGCTGGATTGGCATCTGGGTTTGAACCATTTAACAATGTAGCGTAACACTCAACAG
>JBIKQE010000292.1:0-2605 GCA_044349815.1 Chitinophagaceae bacterium
GATTGTAATCGGCCAAGGTTAACCCCAAATACGATTCGTGCCCTAGTTCGTTCATACTCACTACTTTGAGGGTAAGCGATTGTTGTACCTTGGCAGCGGCGAGGGTATGCCAACGTAATTTTGCCATTGCATCGCGACGTTCGAAACCCGTTGGGCCGCCCCCATCGAGTTGTTTAAAACCATTGCTCGCAATGCGGTTGATTTCGAAAACATAATCGATGTGGTTACGACTATCGCCTAACCAAATTTGTTGTTGATTATTCCCGAAAAGGCCATACGACAAAAGGGCTTGTGCATCGAAGGCATTTGGCATATTGCGCGACAATAAATTTACGGCCCCTCCTACGGTGTACGGACCGTACTTAACTTGGCTACTTCCTTTCAACACCTCGATGCCTTGCATACGGGCAAAAGTGGGAAAATAATAGGCGGCCGGATCGGCATAGGTGGCGGGGGCAATGAGCACCCCATCTTCCATGAGCGTAATTTTAGCGCTCCGATTTACGGCGGTACCGCGAAGACCAATGTTGGGACGAAGTCCGAAGCCTTCTTCGTCGCGAATATTAACACCGGGCACTAAACGAAGTACATTATTGACGTTTACTTGGTTGAGTTTATCGAGCGTTTGGCGATTGATGTATTGACCGGATCCCGGTAGGGTTTTCGATTTATCGCCCACTATGGTTACGGTTTGCAAATTACGTTGCAGGGAATCGTTTCGTTGAGCTTTAACCATCAAAGGAGTTAGCACAATTAGGCACAGGGTATTTGCATAAAGCATCGTCAAAAGGAACTTATTCATCGTCATGAACACAAAGGTGCGGGCATGCTTGGTGGATTGCCTTTAGAGAACGGGAAAAAAACTTTATAAATGCGTAATTACGCTTTCGCTTGTTTGAGCGGCGAAATGCCAAAATAATTTTTGTAGGCTTGGCTAAAACTGCTCAGCGAGGAATACCCTACTTCGAAAGCAATTTCGCCCATCGATTGGCTGGTTTGTTCAATCAGGTGTTTGGCTCTCACCATACGGTTTTCTTGCACAAATTCAAATATGGTTTGTCCAACCACCTCTTTGAAGGCTTTTTTAAGGTAGCACGAATTGGTACCTACTTGCGAGGCGATGCTAGGAATAGTGATATTGGCATCGAGATGCGTTACGATGTATTGTTTGGCCAATTGAATTTTTTCTAGTTCGAGGGGGCGATTGAGGAAGCTACAGGTATCGCAATTTAACCCGAATACGAGGTTATTTTTAAATACCTGATAAACAAGATACAATACCGTGCTTTCGAGGAATAGTTTGCGTGCGAGGCCTGTGAGCTTGCAGTGAATGAGGTCGAATAACTTCGATTGGGTATTACAACAAATGCTTTGTTTTTCAACAAACAGATTGACATCTTCGTTGTATTTTTCGAAATAAGCCGACGCAATTTGCAATTCGATATGGGTTTGATGGGCCGGAAATTGAAAGAGGCAATCGTTTTGACCAAGGGTATAGGTGATGGTAACCCATGCATTGTTGCGGGTAATGGTACAGCTTGTTTCGTTGGGTTGTTGGGTTGAAGCCGTATTGATTAAAATAAATTCGTTGATCCACTCCATAATGCGATGCGCGGGCGCAAAGGTACAACGATTGATGAGAAGAAGAAGAAAGAGAGAAAGATTAATGGCTGCGGGATGCGCAGGGGAAGCTACGCAGTGCGGGAGCGAATGCGGAAGCGCTGCGGAGCCGTAGCGAAGCGAAGCCCGAAGCAGCCCGATAGTGGATGAAAAAAGTTCGTTAGCCGACAGCCCCAAAAAAAGAGGCTATAAAACGAGACAGCCCCTAGACAGGGGCCGACTCTTTGCTGAATATAAAACTACCAAAGTTTACTTGCTGCAATATTGATGCGGCATATAGTGTTGTAAGGGGTTGTGGTGGCCGAGGCCGCGCATAACCAAAAGGAGCCCCGTGAGGGCATATACCCAAGGTACGATGCGGCGCAAGGTGCTTCGGCGCGCGGGGCTAAACCAATGCGCTAAAAAGGTGATACTCCACATAGCGGGCAGGGTGCCCATACCGAAGAAAAACATGAACAGGGTACTGTCTACAACCCGTGCCGAGGAGAAGGCGGTGGCCAAGGCCAAATACACCAACCCGCAGGGCAAGAGTCCGTTGAGGGCCCCAATGCCGAACGAGGTGCCCGTGCCCCGGTGTTGATACAAACGGCCTAATAAAAGGCTGATACGCTGGTTCCATTGGCTGAAGGCCTGTACTTGAATGGTTTGGCGGTTGGCGAAAAAATAATACAAACTGAGTGCGAGCAAGGCAGCGCCCATGAGCATGGATAGCGTGTTTTGAACAAATTCGGGAATAAGCCATTGATGCGCGATGCCAACCAGCGAGCCTAATACGGCGTAGGTTGTGGCGCGACCGAGGTTGTATAGTAATGTTTGAAATAATTGATGGATCGGTTTTTCGTGATGGATGGGAAGGGATAAAGCCAAGGGGCCGCACATGCCCACGCAATGTGCACTGCCCAGAAAGCCCATGATCCATGCTGAAATAATCCAATAGCTCATACAATTATAAAAACAATTTTTCTTCGGTGAAGTAATGAGTTCC
>JBIKQE010000293.1:0-2597 GCA_044349815.1 Chitinophagaceae bacterium
GTTCCTATTTAGGGAAAGATGTGTTCACATTCAAAAACAAAGAAAGCAATTTAGGCTTCAGTATTCCTTGGGGAAATAAAACGGCGGCCCTTCGTTGGAACCACGAATTCAGCAACAAATTATTCCTCAATACGTCGTTAGTATACAACGATTATAATTTCACCTTTGGTGCCGACCAACAAGATTTTAAAGTGAAATTCTTTTCGGGTATCCGCGATTGGAGCGTAAAAAGCGACCTCGATTTTTATACCCGTTTCAATCATAACTTTAAATTCGGGGGCATCATCACCCACCACAAGTTTACGCCAAGCACCCTCAGTGGCGAAGCCGCTGGCGCTCCGCTCAATCCCGACCAATCGTTTACGAAGTTTGGTATTGAAACAGCCGCCTATGTGGTGGATGAATTCGATTTAGGTAAAAAATTAAAAGTCAATGCCGGGTTGCGTTACTCGGGCTTCTTGCAAATGGGGCCTTATACACGGTATACATGGAACGACAACGATGTGAAAACCGATAGCGTTACCTATGCAAGTGGCGAACAAGTAACCTCCTATGGTGGTTTAGAACCTCGTTTGAACTTGCGATACTCCCTCAACGAAAGTACTTCGTTGAAAGGCGCTGTAGCTAAAACGTATCAATACATCCATTTGGTAACCAATAATGGCTCCACCTTGCCTACCGATATTTGGAGCCCCAGTTCGTATTTTGTGCAACCCCAAAAAGCATGGCAATACAGTTTAGGGGTGTTCAAAAATTGGGCAGAAAATAAATTCGAAACATCGGTGGAAGTCTATTACAAAGACATGCGCAACCTCAGCGAATACCGCGAAGGGTATACCCCTAGTTCCTTGCGCGACATCGATTACGATTTAGTGTTCGGGCGTGGTTATGCCTATGGCGCCGAGTTTTATTTGAACAAAACAAAAGGCCGTTGGACCGGCTGGTTGTCGTATACGTTGGCCTGGACCTGGCGCGATTTCAAAGCATTGAATGGTGGCGATCCGTATCTCACAAAATACGACCAACGTCACAACATCGCCTTCACCTCTGCCTACGAACTGAATAAAAAGTGGACCCTCTCCACCGTGTTTGTTTATGGTTCAGGGAATCGCGTAACATTGCCTGTGAGTTTATATGTAGTGAATGGTCAATTGGTACAACACATCGAAAATCTCAACAATTATCGTTTGCCATCCTATCATCGGTGGGATTTAGGCGCCGTTTACACACCCACACCCAAACCCGGTCGCAAATGGAAAAGCAGTTGGACCTTCTCGGTATATAACGTTTACAGTCGCATGAACCCCTACATCATTTACTTGAATACACAAGGCAACATCAACGATCCTGCCGGCATCCAACTGCAAGTAAAACAAATCTCCATCTTCCCCATTTTGCCGAGCGTAACCTACAACTTCAAATTCAACTAAATTATTTTTTGAAGCGCATCGATCTGCCGCGCATCATCTTTCGTCCCGCTTTCCGTGGCTACACGGTAGCCTACTCCAATCGGGGCTATGAACTCATCGTCTTTTCCATCGCTCATCATCGAGATGTCACCGGTACGAGCAAATTGCATTCGCCCTTGTTTACAACACCGGCAACGTAGCCAATAATTTATAATCAGTCAAATCGTATTGCACCGGCACCACCGACGCATAATGATGGTCGAGCGCCCACACATCGGTGTCTTTTCCTTTGTCGCCATTCACAAATTCGCCGGTGAGCCAATAATATTTTTTGCCATGCGGGTCGGTGCGTTCCACAAAACTTTCCTTCCATTTCGCATTGGCTTGTCTACATATTTTTAAGCCCTTGTATTGCTTCGCCGATATTTTAGGAATGTTCACATTGTACAAGGCTTGTTTGGGTAAGGTACCCTGAATAACATGATGCATCATATCGTGCGCCACTTGTTGTGCCAACGAAAAATCGGCATCGAAGGCATAATCTAAATACGAAAATCCAATGGCGGGAATATGTTCAATCGACGCTTCCATGGCGGCACTCATAGTGCCTGAATAAATCACATTGATAGAACAATTCGATCCGTGGTTGATTCCACTAAAACAAAAATCAGGTTTTTTATGCAACACTTTATCAACGGCCAACTTCACACAATCTACGGGTGTGCCCGAACATTGATAGGCTTCAATATCGCCAAACAAATGCACCGGATTCAAACGCAAGGGTTTACCAATCGTAATGGCATGTCCCATACCCGATTGCGGCGCATCGGGAGCTACCACCACCACGCGTCCAAATTGTTTGGCCACCTCAATAAGGGCCGCAATACCGGGCGCTGTAACACCATCGTCGTTCGTGATTAAAATAGTGGGTTTGTCTTTTTTAGATTGATTTACTTTTTTGGCCATGATGCAAAACTACACGATTACACGATTAGTAAGAATACAAGATTAAAGAATTACAGGATTAAAGAATTGCAAGAAAAAATGAATTACAGGATTAAAGAATTACAGGATTAAAGAATTATATGATTAAAGAATTCTTTCCCCGCTGAGTCTCCTGCAAGGGACTCAGCGAGATATGGGCTCAAATGAATATGGACACGATTAAAGAATTAAAGAATTGCAGGA
>JBIKQE010000074.1:0-9018 GCA_044349815.1 Chitinophagaceae bacterium
TGCATTTATGTCGTTTAGGTCCTTTAGGTCGTTTAAAAGACAGAAAGGACAGAAAGGACAGAAAGAAGAAAAGCTGAAAATTGATTCAGCCGATGAGCAATAGCCTTGATGGTAGCGGAAAGCTGTCGCCGGGGTGTGCGCCGAGCGTAGCGAGGCGCAACAACCGGCCACACTTGGAGCGGACAGCAAGACGGGGGCTGAGTAAGGTGATGCCGATGCGCTTCAAAAAAAAACATCCAACTACACCGAACGGATTTGGGCGTTGAGTTGTTTTTCGAGCGCCTGCATAAGGGTGTTCATATCGGCATCGATTTCGGTGTCGGTGAGTGTTTTTTGTGCGTCGTAAAATTGGAAGTTGACCGCCAAGGATTGATTGTCGGCGCCAATTTTTTCGCTTTCAAATACATCGAACAACTGAATGGATTGCAGGCGTTTTACTTTGGCTTGTTTCACCACACGTTCGAGTTCGCTGTAAGGCACCGATTTTTTTAGAATCATCGATAAATCGCGACTAACGAAGGGGAATCGTGGAATTTCAGTGAACGTTACTTTGCGGCGTTCGAGGCCTTTGTGCAAGCGTTTCCAATCGAGCTCAACAGCCCACACCGCTTGTTTGATATCGAATTGTTTGCGTTTGGCGGCACTCAATTGATGTACTAAACCGATGGGTTGATTTTGGAATAAAACACCGATACCTTCCTCGCTGTAAGTGAAGCTAATGGCGAGTCCGTGGAACAACTCGTTGATGATACCTTTAACGAATAGCCCGTCGACCGGCACCACTTTTTCGGAAAAATGTTGTGGGCGACGTTGGCCGGTGGCATACAGTACCAGCTTTTCGTTTTCAGTGAAGCTGATATTTCCCTCTTCGTTTTTATCTTGGTGATAGGTTTTTCCAAATTCGAAAAATAAGAGATGATTATTTTTGCGATTGAGGTTGTAGGCGATGGCTTCGAGTCCGGTTTCAATCATCGATGGACGCAAGGTATCGAGGTTGGCGGAGAGACTGTTCATCATTTTCACCAAGCCTTCTTGGCCTTGGTAATAGGTGGCGTTGGTGATAGAATTGGTAAAGATTTCGAAGAACCCTTTACCGGTGAGTTGCGCCGCAATATGTTGTTTCCAATTGCTTGGGTGCGGGCGCGTTTGTTCGGGCAAGGCATAATGAATAGTACCCGGAAACGGAATTTGATCGAGGCCGTCGATGCGCATGATTTCTTCCACCACATCTGCGAGGCCTTCAATATCTTGTTTCGACGAGGGGGGTGTTACCCTCCATACATCGTCGGTTTCAACTTGAATGGTGAAGCCTAATTTAGTTAAAATTAATTCGATGGACTCGGTAGGATATGCTTTACCGCTTAATCGACGGGCTTTAGACAAGCTGAATGCGATGGCCGATGATGTTTTAGCCACGGGGTAAACATCAAGCGGAGGTGCTGCGAGTTGACCACCCGCAATGTCAATAATGAGTACCGCGGCACGATGCAAGGCGTAGGGTATTTTTTCAACGTCGATGCCTTTTTCGAAACGTTGTGCAGCTTCGGTGCGAAGGCCGTGACGAACCGAAGATTTACGAACGGTTTCGGTGGTGAACCAAGCACTTTCAAGAAACATTGAGGTAGTGCTTTCGCTGATACCGCTATGGAGTCCGCCATAAACCCCGGCAAGACACATAGCCTCGTTGGCGTTTTGAATCATCAGATCGTCGGGGCTCAGCGTTATGGTTTTACCATCGAGGCAAACAAAGGGTGTTTCGTTGGGCATGGTACTTACACGAATCACATTACCTTGAATGGCGTTGCGATCGAAAGCGTGCAAGGGTTGTCCGCATTCGTGGAGCACAAAATTGGTGATATCAACCACATTGTTGATGGGGCGAACGCCAATGGCTTCGAGGCGATGTTTTAGCCACGCAGGCGATTCGGCAATGGTAATACCATCGATGCATAAACCGGCGTAGCGACCGCAACGGGATGTATCGTTTATTTCGATGCGAACAGGCGATGTGGTTTGTTGCGGTTCGGGCAATTGTACGGAAGGCCAAATGGCTTGGTCGGTGAGGCCTTCGTGGTGGGCCAAATAGGCGCATACATCGCGGGCTACCCCGAGATGACTCATGGCATCCATGCGGTTGGGGGTGAGTCCGATTTCGTAGATGTAATCGGTGGGGGGCACATCGAGGACCTCGCGGGCGGGGGTGCCAACGTTCAGTTCAGGGGAAAGCACCATGATGCCGGCGTGGCTTTCGCCGAGACCAATTTCATCTTCGGCGCAGAGCATGCCTTGACTTTCAACGCCACGGATTTTTGATTTTTTAATGGTGAAGGGCTCGCCGCTTTGAGGATATAATGTTGTGCCAATAGTGGCCACAATTACTTTTTGCCCGGCCGCCACATTGGGGGCACCGCAAACAATTTGCAGGTTTTCGCCGGTGCCAATATGAACGGTGGTTAATTTCAGCTTATCGGAATCGGGCACGGGTTCGCAAGTAAGTACTTCGCCTACCACCAAGCCCGCCAAGCCGCCAGGTACGGGTTCGCGCAAGGCCATGTGTTCCACTTCCAAGCCAATCGAGGTTAAGATGGTCGATAGGTTTTCCGGGGTGGGTTTGACCGGCAAATACGTGCACAACCAGGCATACGAAATCGTCATATTACTGAAATTATCGTGCAAATATAAGGCCAAAGCGGTCAAGGGGGTGGTTGAAACGAGGGAAGAATAGGAAGGTCAAAAACGCAAGTTTTCGAGCATCTTTTTTTATGCACTTGGTTTGGTGATAAGCGTGAATTAGGGTGCATAAGAATCGAACTTCGGGGATAAGTAGCATTTTGGCCATTATACCTGTGAATAACTTTGTGCGAAAGCCTTGCGCGAAAAAGAATAACTATTTTTATCACCCCGGCAACAGGAATGTGGTAATTGCTGTTACATTCGTGACCCGACAAAAAAATCAATCCTTCCTATGGCCGTTTCAAACAAAATAAGTACCCGCACCAAAAAGACCGATGTATCGCCCTTGGTATATGGCAAAATGGCACCGCAAGCGCCCGATTTGGAGAATGCGGTATTGGGGGCTATGATGTTGGAGCCGCAAAGTGTATCGGAGGTTTTGGAGATTATTCAATCGCCCGATTGTTTTTATTCCGATGCCAATCAACGTATTTACAATACCATCCGCACGATGTCGGAAAAAGGAGCGCGGATTGATTTTATGACGGTGTGCGAAGAACTCCGAAAGAACAGCGAACTCGATTTAGTGGGAGGCAGTTATTATGTAACGAGTTTAACCCGCGATGTGGTGAGCAGTGCCCACGTGGAAGAACATGCGCGGATTGTGATGCAGAAGTACATCATGCGCGAACTGATTCGAATGAGCGGCGAAGTGATTGGCGATGCCTACGACGACACCTCGGATGTGTTCGATTTACTCGACAAAGCGGAAAGCAACCTGTACGAAATTACCGATAAACATTTGCGAAAAAACTACATGGCCATCAGTTCGATTCTGACGCAAACCATGGAGGACATCCAAAAGCAAGCGAATAAAAAAGAAGATATTACCGGAACGGCATCGGGGTTTGTGAACCTCGACCGCATCACATCCGGTTGGCAAAAATCCGACTTGATTATCTTGGCGGCCCGTCCGGCGGTAGGTAAAACCGCCTTTGCCTTGAACTTGGTAATGAACGCCTCGATGGATGCTAAAAACCCAACGGGTGTTGTGTTTTTCTCGTTGGAGATGAGCGCAGGTCAGTTGGTAAAACGGATGCTATCGGCGGTTACCGAAGTGCCACTTGAAAAAATTACGCGTGGACAATTAGAGCCCCACGAATTGGTGCAGTTGAGCCAGCGCATGACCAAACTTGCCTCTGCCCCTATTTTTATTGACGATCAACCCGCTTTGAACATTTTTGAATTGCGGGCGAAATGTCGCCGATTGAAACAGAAGAACAATATTGGCTTGGTGATAATCGATTACTTGCAGTTGATGCAAGGTCCGCCCGACCGGAACAGCAACCGTGAGCAAGAGATTTCGAAAATTTCGCGCGATTTAAAAAGCTTGGCCAAGGAATTAAATATCCCCATCATTGCGTTGTCGCAGTTGAACCGTTCGGTAGAGAGTCGCGGCGGTGCCGGCGCCGGTGCTAAAATGCCCCAGTTGAGCGATTTGCGCGAATCGGGGGCCATTGAACAAGATGCGGATATGGTGATGTTCTTGTTCCGTCCGGAATATTATTCGAACATGGATAAATCGAACCAAGACAATGCACCGGGGCCCGGTTATGTGGAAGGCGAAACCTGGATTAACATTGCCAAACACCGTAATGGTAAAACCGATATTGTGAAAGTGAAAGCGGTATTGGCCTACCAACGTTTCGAAGATTTAATTGAAGGGCCCGAAGGCGGCTTTGGTGGCTTCGGCAATGCGCCGCAAGAGCGCCCCGGTGCGGGCATTGCCCGTTCGTACGATGGCTTGCCGAAGTTAAGCGTAGACGATGGCGTGATGCGCAAATCGTCGAAAGCCAACGATTTTCCGATGGCCGACAACGACTTTAGCTTACCCGGCGATATTACCCCCGACGACGATGTTGATTTTTAAAAAACACATCCCCATGTTTTTATCAGTTATGCACATACCCCGCAAAGCCACCTTGCCATGTTGCTTAGTGGGTTACCTTTGTACTCCTTACACACCACATACATCATGGAACCCAGCGTAAAAATATTTTCGGGCAATGCCACCCCCGATTTAGCCCGCAACATCAGTGAATACTATGGCACGCCGGCAGGCCAAGTAACCATTCAAAAATTCTCCGATGGCGAATTTCAACCCATCTTCCAAGAAAGCATCCGTGGCGATTATGTTTTTTTAGTGCAAAGCACCTATTCGCCAAGCGACAACCTCATGGAATTGCTCATGATGATTGATGCTGCCCGCCGTGCCTCAGCCGGTTACATTACCGCGGTAATTCCTTATTTCGGCTTTGCACGTCAAGATCGTAAAGACAAACCCCGTGTGAGTATTGCCTCGAAATTGGTAGCCAATTTATTAACCACGGCCGGTGCCAATCGCATCATGACCATGGACCTCCACGCGCCGCAAATTCAAGGCTTTTTTGATATCCCCGTAGACCACCTCGATTCGTCGGCGGTGTTTATTCCCTACATCGAAAACCTCGGTCTTAAAGATATCACCTTCGCTTCGCCCGATGTGGGTAGCACCAATCGTGTACGCGAAGTGGCCAGTTACTTTGGTGCCGAAATGGTGATATGCGACAAACACCGCAAACGCGCCAACGAAGTGGCCTCCATGACTGTGATTGGCGATGTAACCGGTAAAGACATTATTCTCATCGACGATATTTGCGATACCGCCGGCACCCTCACCAAAAGCGCGCAAATGTTGGTAGACAAAGGGGCAAAGAGTGTGCGTGCCTTTTGTACACACCCTGTGCTCAGCGGCAAAGCCTACGAAAACATCGAAAACTCGGTACTCAGCGAATTAGTGGTTTGCGATACCATTCCATTAAAACAACAATCGTCGAAAATTAAAGTATTAAGCACGGCTGAATTGTTCTCGATTGCCATCCGCAATGTGCACGAAAACAAATCCATTCACTCGCTGTTCATTCACAGTCAACTGAAAGAAAAATTGCGCAACAGCGTGCTGGCCGATTAATTATTCGATTGCCGTACCTTCGCGCCGCATAAACACACTTGCTATGGGAAGAATTTTTGAAGTTCGTAAAGCGTCCATGTTTGCCCGTTGGGACAAAATGGCGAAGAATTTTACACGTATTGGAAAAGAAATTGCCATTGCCGTAAAAGCCGGCGGACCGGACCCTGAAAACAATTCAGCGCTCCGCCGTTGCTTCCAAAATGCGAAATCGGTGAACATGCCGAAAGACCGCGTGGAAGCGGCCATCAAACGCGCCATGGGCAAGGACTTAGTGGATTACGAAGAAATTGTGTACGAAGGCTTCGGTCCGCACGGCGTGGCCATAATGGTGGAAACCGCAACCGACAACGGTACGCGTACCGTAGCCAATTTACGCTCTATTTTCAATAAAGGCGGTGGGGCGATGGGCAACAGTGGTTCGGTAGGATTTTTATTCACCCGCATGGGCGAATTCAAATTGAAAAACGAAAACATCAACATGGAAGAATTGGAATTGGAAGCCATCGATCACGGCATGGAAGACCTCGGTGAAGATGCCGAAGGGAATATCATCTTGCGCAGTGGCTTCAACGAATTCGGGAATATGAGCGATTACCTTGAATCGAAAGGCATTACCCCGATTTCGGCGGAACTCACTCGCATTCCGGGCACCACGATGGAGCTCAACGAAGAACAAGCCAAGGAATTATTAGAATTGGTCGACAAATTGGAGCAAGACGAAGACGTACAAAAAGTATATCACAACTTACGTTAGAAATAAATTTCAATATTTTGAAAGTCCGTGGTGTTTTACTACGGACTTTTTCTTTTGGGGCGGTCGGCGGCGGCACAACATTCGGCTACTATCGGGCTGCTTCGGGCTCCGCGTTCGCTACGGCTCCACAGTGCTCCCGCCGTCGCTAGCGCTCCTGCTCCCGCACTGCGTAGCTTCCCCTGCGCATCCCGCCGCCATTCATCTGCTATTCCTCATTCATTCTGCTTCTGTTTCAGTTTCTGTTTCTACTCCCCTGCTTCTCCCCATTCATTCTGTTTCTCCTACTCATTCTGTCCATCCCGCTCTCATTTTTTCGGGCTTTTAAATTTATTTTACTAATTCATGGGGTTCGTGAAGACACATACTACGAGAAAAGGGTTCGCAATGCCGAAGGCATCCTCTGTGCGCTCCGCGAAACCGCCTTCTTTTCTTTGTGATAAATAATTATTCACTCATTCGAGATGCCGGCAAAGCCGAACATCTCGAATAGCGTTCAGCCTTTCCCGCACGCCATTATTGCCTTTACAACCGCTCATCCCAATAAAACGATTCAGTACGCAACAGCGAAACCCTCGATGCTACATCCGGATGTTGCGTATGGATGATATAATTAAACTCTTGCGGAATAACCACCGAAGGAACTTTTAATATAGGTGTTTCGAAGCTGTTATACCACGCAGAACCTAGGTCTTGCAATCGAGCGTACGCCGACAATTTTCGCCAATTCCGTGGCAATTCATCCATCGATATAGTTCGCACAAAGGATGCCTTTTCGGGAAGCGATATAACCATCATTCGAAAAGACAAATGCGGTTTTTGCTTGCCCTGATGCACGAGCATTTCCAAACTCGCCAAGGATCTGGATGCCGATGCATACAATACCTCTTCACGATCTTTGTTCCAACGTCCGGCTATTCCGGAGGCTTTCAAGGCATGCGAAAAAGGAGTACGTGTAATACGGTAGACTTCCATGCTTATGCGTTATCGCCGTACAACATACCGGTTAAACGATCGCCAATGAATTTAATACCCGATACGGTATTTAAAAATGCAGCAGGGGCCTTCCCATTAAAATAAAAATGCGGTTCATTCAACCAATGCTCGAATAAGGTCATAGAACCAAATAGGGCTTGCCCTTGTTTAAACAAGGCCAATATCATCAAAACATGTTCTTGTAATTGAGCATTGAAAGCTGCGTTGGGCTTTTTGTATTCGCGAAATGTTTTCACACTCAAATTCAAAAACCCCGATAAGGTTTCGTCGGTGCAATCGGACATGTTTTTCATGGCATTCATGTATTGCCAATCAACTTCGTTGGCATACAGCAAATCAATTCGATCTAGATCGTTGTTGTATTCGGGAACTTTGTGAATGATTTGTTCGAGCGACTTTTGTTTCAATTTCATAGGTAATCAGTTTGGGTACATTACAAAATTAGGTAATTTTACCTTTTCAAAACAATAATTTTCCCCTTAACCGATTTTAAGTGTTTCTAATCGGCTGTTTCAATAGCTGAATAATGTTTCAGGCGATGAGGAATAGCCCCGGCTGGAGCTAGCTACCCCGTAGCGCGGAAGACGGGAAGAACGTTGAACAAAGCGATGTTGATGCGCTTCAAAAAAAACCATGTAATGCGCCCTTGCACGGCGTTTTTTAATGCCTAATTCGGTGTACCTTAGTGCGATTATAATTGCCGCTAACATGCAAAAAATGCTCCCTTTTTTAATTGGCTTGGTATTGTGTGCCAACGCTGTTGTTTTTGTTTCGGGCGATGCGCCTTTCCATGAGGAAAATAATGAAGGGGCGCTCGATGAGTTGGCGGGCCGACAAGCGTGGGCATGGCAACAATTGCACGATCCGGCCACGGGAAAAATTCCGGATTTTGTACGAGCGCAAGAATTGGCTTTTTTACGAACCTTGCAAGAAAACGATCCCGCCCTCAAATCGCGTGGTGATGTGTGGCAATCGCGTGGACCTTGGAATGTGGGTGGCCGCACCCGTGCCTTGGCCATTGATGTGCGCGACGAAAATCATATTCTCACCGGCGGTGTGTCGGGCGGTATTTGGCAAACTCGCGATGGTGGCACGACCTGGAAAAAGGTTAGTCTACCCGATGCACACCCCGGCTGTGTGAGCATTACCCAAGATCCGCGCCCCGGCAAACAAAATATGTGGTATGCCTTATCGGGCGAAATTTATGGCACCTCGGCCAGCGGTGGTGGCGCGTTTTATTTGGGCGATGGCGCTTTTTTATCGCTCGATAATGGCGATTCGTGGACACCCATTGCATCGACCGCATCGGGAACTCCCAATCAATTTACATCTAATTTTCAAGGTGGCTGGCGCATTGTAGCCTCGCCGGTTGATACCGTAGCCACCTGTTTATACATGGCCACGTATGGTGCCATTTGGCGCAGTACCGACACGGGAAAATCGTGGGCCATGGTATTGGGGAATAACAGCAACAGCGCCTATTTCAGCGATGTGGCGGTGCGCCCCAACGGCGTGGTGTATGCCACCTTGAGCAGTACAAACGCAAGCGTGAAAGGCTTTTTCCGTTCGGCCGATGGGGTGAATTTCA
>JBIKQE010000294.1:0-2581 GCA_044349815.1 Chitinophagaceae bacterium
CACCGATTTACCCAATCATTATCAAGCCTACGAAGATGTAGCCGGCAATGCCAGCATCACGATCACCAATATCAACCGCTACAAAAAAACCATGAGCTTCGATTTTATGGGCACGCTTCGTCCTAATCGCCGCCTCTTGGAAGAAAAACCCAATGCGGGTTTATTCACTATTCAAGAAGGGCATGCCGACAACATTACGTGGGATGCGTATTGATGGGATGAACATCACATAAAAAAATAGAAAAACAGAATTATCTGCATTCGACGTAAACCATCGGCGCGTCCAATGGCTCTACCTGAACCATCGTATAATCGATCACCATCCAATCGTCCTATCGCCCGTCCACTGCCATCGTATAACCGTTCACCATCAATACGCCCTATCGATCGTCCTTTACCATCGTAAATGCGTTCGCCATCAATACGCCCAATGCTTCGTCCACTCCCATCGTAAATGCGTTGTGCATCTACGCGCCCAATGCTTCGCCCACTGGCATCGTAATACCGTTCACCATCAATCCGTCCAATAGCACGTCCCGAACCATCGTACATACGTTGTGCTTGCGAAAACAAGCTGCAAACAAGCAATCCAACAAGAAGAAGTAGGTGTTTCATAAATTAATTTTTAAACAAACTATTTTCATCCGCTTTCAATAATTGACGGTCTAAATGAATTTTGCGTGGTTCGGCATTGGGGCCCTTGATGATATAAGGTTCGGCCAAATCTTTTCCTATTTTCTCAATGAACTTGCGTTTGATGGACGATATTTTTTCGCTCGCCGAATTTTTGGTGGCGTTCGATAAATCTTGAATGGAGCGTTCCATTTCTTTTAAGGTGCCGCGACTGTATATTTCAGTATAAATGTCGTTGAGCTCTTGGCGGTGTTCGAATAAATTGCTCATTAAAATACCCTCGGGGTGTTTCAAGAAAAGAAAATACAAGGTCTTTTCCAAGGGGGTGAATTTGATTTCAATGTTCTCGTACTCGGGCAAGAAAATTTGGTGCCGTTTATTAATGTACAGCGGACTCACCGCTTTATTGCGTTGTGCATTTTGGGCAAACAACATCCGTTCGCGGAAGCGAGCGAATAAGTCGAGTCCGTGATTGATTTCTGTTTGAGGAATTTGATGTTTGCTTAAGGAGGCCAAGCAATCGGAACAAATATCGCCGGTGCGAAGTTTGAGAATAATATCGCGTTTGTTTTCACAAAAATCGTTCACACATCCTCGTGGATGTTGATGAACCAAGTTCATTAAATTGTCCGGAAATTGGTATAAGTTTCTCCGAAGCGACAAGGCCACCACTTCGTAAGCAATAGGAAATTCAGTAGGGCAATTAATAAAATAATCCCAATTGTCGCAATGAATGAATCCGTTGATAGGCGAACGAGGATCTAAGGTGGCAAACCAATTCTTTTCGTTGGCGGTATTGGTTAAAAGAATCACCAGTTCACTATCCGGAATTAGGTGTTTTTTTCGGTAGTCTTTTGTTTTTGAAAACAATTGCTCCCAGGTGGCTACTTTTTTAATATGAGGAAATTGAACATTGCGATAAATCATTTCCGCTGACTTTTCCTCCATGGAATACATGATACTATTATCGGCCTTTTCGAATTGCTTTTTAGTATGAACCACCTTTTTTTTAAGTTCCAAATCGTCGAGCTCCATCGAAAAACGTTCGTTGTGTTTGAACGTTATCGGTCCGGGAACTGATTCTAATAAGTCGAATACTCGGCTAAATAATTGATTATCAACATCATTGCTTTTAAATAAGTGAATGGTCATATATATAGTATTGAAGTTAATGCGAGCAAGGTAGAGAAAAAAACCATTGAACCCAAATGGGGTGAAACCGAGCAATAGGTTAGGTTCACAACCAATAGGTTCAATGGTTCAGCGGTTAAAGGGCAGGCTATTCTTGGTCTTTATTAAAGTCGATGTTGATGTCTTTCAACGATTTCTTTTCTTTCATCATCTTTTCTTTTTCGCCCACATAATCTTCCATATAGGTCGTCATTCTGGCAAACACTTTTCCTTTAATATCTTTTTTGGAGAATGACATACTGTGTTTACGGTTGATGTTCATTGATTCCGCTACTTCCACGGCATCGAGGGTGGCGCCTAAGAAGTTGAATTTCCAACGGCCTGTGGCTTCAAGCCGTTGAATCAATTCTTTAACATCACTGAGTTGAGCCGTTTGCGATGAATTCTCGTAGCCGTCGGTTAAAATAACCACTACTACCGTGGTATCTTCTTGCCGGTTAATTTCATTGATGCCGGCTTCGATGCGGCGACATGTTTTGAAAATAGCATCGTACAAGGCGGTATTCCCGTTCGGCACATATGTTTTAGTTGTCAACGCTTCCGCTTTCTCTGGTTCGCGATTGAAATACAAATGATGTATTTCGTGGTTGAACATAGTTAACCCGATGGTGATTTCTTGGTCGGGGTATTTTTGGCTCAGGCTTTGAACTGTTTGAATTTGTTCTTTGAAGCCGCTGATGGTGGGTTCAAGACAATCGTCCATAGAACCGCTGCGGTCGAGAATGATGTGGTAGAGGGTGTGGGGTTTGTTGTTCAT
>JBIKQE010000295.1:0-2577 GCA_044349815.1 Chitinophagaceae bacterium
TATTGTGCTTGATCTTCCACATAAACGTACTTCCTCCCATCAAATCGCCCCCTAAAAAAGCAATCACACGGTTCAAGGTATTGTTGTTGCTATAACTGCCATGTGCCGCATCGTGCATTACATTAAAACCAATGGTAGCCTGTATAAATCCAAGTAAACCACATAATACCAAGCTCATCCACGTGGGCGGTTGAATCGATAAAATAATGCCATAAACCGTGAACAACGACGCAAACAAAATAATTGTTTTGCTGTACAATTTCCAATTGCCGCGCTCCTCAATATGTTGTTGCGAAAAATAGGCGTTGATGCGCTCATCCAACATCGTTTTAAACGGATGCGGGTTGTTTGTAAATGTAAGTTTAGACATAATACAGAAAAAAGCAAAATTAGTCGCTTTTTTGGTCTTCCCCCATATTTTTATCCTGATAATAAGCAGGAAAACCAATAGGGACAATTAGCCTTTTCGTTGTATAAATAGGTATTCCGCAAACCCCAATAAATCCCAAAAAACATTGGCCAAAGGCTTTTTTCCTTGTACCCAAGCCCCTAGAACCCGCAAAGGCATCGCTAAAATATACACCCAATTGCGCCGTGTACCGGAGGCTAATACCCGGCATCCATGCCGCTCCGCCAAGCCTGTAAACTCCGCAACACTATACACCCGCACATGCGTCGGGTCGTCGTGAAAATTCAACGTCCCATGCATCGATGGCAAGGTCAAACTCTTCGCCCCGGGGTATTCTATATAAAAATGCCCGCCGGGCTTCAGTTTCTGTATCAATAATGGCAAAACAGCATCGCCATTGTGCAAATGCTCCATCACATGCGCCATATTGATATAATCGAAAAACGCATCAGGCAATACCAACAAATCCAACTTCGTTAAATCCAATTCATAAAACATTTCCATCTGCGCAAAATCAGCCTCCGTATAATTGGTGCTCCGATCTATGTCTAACCCATAATACCTACACGAAGGAAAAACAGCCTTTGTTTTACTGGCCGATCGGTTCCCGGCCCCTACATCCAACAACGTAAAAGGCTCATTAGAAGAAAAAACCCGCGCCATTTTCTGAAACTTCGGATTGCTCAATCGTTGTATGTGTTGCAAAAGGCCCATGAGCCACGAATGTACATCAATTCAATAAAAAAGCTGCCCCGAAGAGCAGCTTTCTACTTATTTCATAACCCAATTACAAGGTTTTCAATACATCATTCATCGCACGCACCGCATCGGCCGATTTGTTAAACGCCGCTTGTTCGTCGTCGGTTAATTTATAATCAACTATACGCTCCCAACCATTGCGTCCAATAATTACCGGCACACCCAAACAAATATCTTTTTGTCCGTATTCACCCTCCAAGGCCACACAGCAAGGCATCATACGCTTTTCATCGCGCACAATGGCTTCCACCAACAAGGCGCCGGCCGCTCCGGGGGCGTACCAAGCACTCGTTCCTAATAAACCGGTTAAGGTAGCACCGCCCACCATCGTTGAAGCCGCTACTTTATTCAAGGTTTCTGCATCCGCATGGTTCGATACAGGTGTGCCCATATAGGTAGCCAAACGCGTTAACGGAATCATCGTGGTATCGCCGTGCCCACCAATCACCGTTGCCTGCAAATCGTTCGGAGAACACTGCAACGATTGACTCAAGAAATAACGGAAACGAGCGCTATCCAAAATACCACCCATACCAATAATGCGGTGTTTAGGCAAACCGGTAGACTGTAACGCCAAATACGTCATCGTATCCATCGGGTTCGAAATCACTATAATAATCACATTCGGCGAATGCTTCAACAAGTTCTCAGCCACCGTTTTTACAATATTCGCATTCGTGCCAATCAACTCCTCACGCGTCATGCCCGGCTTACGCGGAATACCCGACGTAATTACCGCCACATCACTACCGGCTGTTTTGGTATAATCGTTGGTACTGCCAACAATACGCGTATCAAATCCTTCAATTTGCGCGGTTTGCATCAAATCCATGGCCTTGCCTTCCGCAAAACCTTCCTTGATGTCTACAATTACAAGCTCATCGCACAATTGTTTGCGCGCAATGTTGTCGGCACACGTTGCGCCCACAGCGCCGGCCCCTACTACGGTAACTTTCATATAAATGGTTTTAAAGTGATTTTAAGTGCCGCAAAGGTAGGCACAAAAACGAAACCCCAAACCGAGTTTCATTCGCCAATGTTTTTTTTGAAGCGCATCTAAAGACCTTTTCTGAGCTTTCCTCCCGCTTTTCGCGGCTACAAGGTAGCCTGCTACAATCGGGGCTATTGATTCAGCACATCCTCTTTCTTCATCTTTTCTTTTGTTTCTTTTCCATTACATCGCCCCCTGTTTCTGTTTCCTGTCCCTGCTTACTCTATCATGTATTCCATCTTCACCGTAATGGTAGCCGTTTTATTGATACTCGAGGTGTTAAACACCCCACCAAACGAATAATCTTCATCCATATTCTGCCCTGTTATCTGAAACACACCCATCGTGGCTTTGTTCAAACGCCCAATCGAATTGCCCCCATGCTCAGCTATGGTTTCAGCCCGCTTACGTCCGTCGC
>JBIKQE010000296.1:0-2573 GCA_044349815.1 Chitinophagaceae bacterium
AGGCGCTTTACGCACAATCAGGCGAATGCGGTCCTCCCAGCGTTTGCGTTTAGCAATGCTTTGTCCGGGCTTATAAAATAAAAACGACAACCACTTGGGCATGTTTTTGGCACTAATGCCACTCATGTCGCCTTCGTAATAATCGCCATGTTCAAATAACGACGTAGTTCCCCCCAACATCAACACCCCTTTTTCGAACACCTTGCTCGGCAGGTCGAAATTTTGCATGGAGTAGAACTGCTTAAAACCGGCTTGCTTCACCGATTTAATCATGTCTTTCGTAACCGGAATATGTTTGCTGGCACTTTCGGAAGTGCCTGAACTGAGGGCGAAATATTTTACTTTACCCGGCCAACATACATCTTCTTCGCCTTCATGGCAAAATTTCCACCAGCGGTTATACATCTGGTTGTAATTATGATAAGGAACCGTTTTACGAAATTCATCCACCGTATTGTTCTCTAACAAAGCGGCAAAAGAATAATGTTTACCAAATTGGGTATTACGTGCTTTTTTTATCAATCGGGTAAGTACCTGCAATTGATAGGAACGCGGGGTGCCAGTTTTAATGGTGAACGACTCCCTTATGCGCAAGGAACGACTAATTAAACTGCCGAGTATAGCCAAGCGTTAAAAATTTGAATGGCAAATGTAAAGGTAATTTGCGTGCGATGTTCAAATTGTTCCACAATAGGCCGTTTAGCTTTTTAATTGAATCCGAAAGGTGGTGCCTTTGCCCGGAGCCGATTTTTTTACCTGGATGGTGCCGTGATGGTAATCGTGAATGATGCGTTTGGAGAGGGAAAGTCCTAAACCCCAACCTCGTTTTTTGGTAGAAAAACCCGGATTAAAGACTTTTTTAATGTGCTGCGGAGCTATGCCTTTGCCGGTATCCTGAACGTCGATAACAACACCGTCGGTTGTTTTTTCGAGGTGGATGGTAATTTGTCCTTGGCCATCCATGGCATCCAAGGCATTTCTCATTAGGTTTTCCAACACCCAATCGAAGAGAGGCCCACTGATGGGGGCCGTGATAGGTTCTTTAGGTAGCATCAAGTTGAAAACCACATGCCGCGAGGCTCGTTTTTGCATGTAGGTGACCATTTCGGCCAAATGCTTCCCTATATCTTCAGGTAACAGTTGAGGTTTACTGCCAATCTTCGAAAAGCGGTCGGCAATGAGTTGCAGGCGATCAACGTCTTTGTGCATTTCTTCAAATACGGGGTTATTGCCATGTTCCGACTTCAATATTTCTAACCACGCCACCATCGAATTGAGGGGGGTACCCAATTGATGCGCCGTTTCTTTACTCATTCCCACCCAAACACGGTCTTGCAACTGCCTATTTGAGGATGTTACATAAACCACCACCATCAGCAAAAACACAAATAAAATGAGTAAAAGCACATACGGAAAATAGCGAAGCTGTTTCAACAAGGTCGATTCGCCGTAGTATACATATTGTTTATTGTTGTTGTCGATGCGAATTTCAACGGGGTCGTGCAAGCGTTTTAATTCTTGCAATTGGTTTAATAAAAACGCATCGCGCTCATCGGGGTTGGTTAAACCGGCGGTATCAATATTGTTGTAACTAATTATTTGGTCGTTCGCATCGGTGTTTATAAGGGGTATAGTGGTATTGGCATGAATCACGGTAAACGCCAACAAAGGGAAATCGGCACTTTCTTTCACCACTATTTCCAACGCTTGCCGAATCAATTCCACTTTCTTTTTCTCTTCTTCCGCCAAACGTTTGGTGAGGTTATTGGCAAAAATCAGCGCACCACCGGCAATGAGCACTGCCAGCAAGACCAATAAATTTCTACGATTCAAATACGATGAAAGCACGGTTTAAAATTAGGGTTTTACAAGGTACTACCCTAATAACTCGGTATTTTCCTGCTTATTGTCTTCAAAACATGATGTAAATCAGTCTTGGTACTCCCAAAATCGATTTACCTTTGTTGCGTACACCATTTATCCGTCTTGTAAACGGTTTAAACGAATACATTATGCCACAATTAGTCAATCGGATATCGCACGACGAATTACGGGAACGTTTAGCCCAAGAAACCGAACCCCGCACCACCCTCTCGTTTTATAAGTATTTTAAAATAAACGAACCGCATCAGTTTCGCGATACCTTGTTTTTGCAGTTGAGCCACTTACAGGTATTTGGCCGAATTTATGTGGCCCACGAAGGCATCAATGCTCAAATCAGTGTGCCGGTATCGCAATTTGAAGCCTTCAAAACCTATTTATATAGCATCGAACCCTTAAACAACCTGCGCTTAAACATTGCGGTAGACGACGATGGGAAATCGTTTTTTGTATTGAAAGTAAAAGTCCGCGAAAAAATTGTGGCCGACGGTCTCAACGATTTGGACTTCGACCCGGCCAAAACAGGACAGTACTTGAAAGCCGCCGATATGAACGCCTTGCTCGACAACCCCAACGTGGTGGTGGTGGATATGCGCAACCATTACGAATACGAAGTGGGCCATTTTGAAGGCGCTATTGAAGTGCCCTCCGATACCTTCCGCGAGCAATTGCCCATGGCGGTAGATATGTTG
>JBIKQE010000075.1:0-8963 GCA_044349815.1 Chitinophagaceae bacterium
TTCAACATCTATGTGACATTTATCACGTTCATTAAACAACACTATTTTTAACTTTGTAAAAATTCAATTTTATGCATATTGAACAAATTTATACAGGCTGTTTGGCGCAAGGCGCATATTATATTACAAGTCAAGGAGAAGCCGCCATTATAGACCCGCTTCGCGAAGTAAAACCATACCTCGATCGATTACAACGCGATGGGGTTGTATTGAAATATATTTTTGAAACCCACTTTCATGCCGATTTTGTATCGGGCCATGTTGATTTAGCCAAACAAACCGGCGCTAAAATTGTGTATGGTCCAACGGCCAAACCCGAATTCGAATGCTTGGTGGCCACCGATGAACAGGTTTTTAGCCTAGGCAACATCAATATTAAGATAATGCATACACCGGGGCATACCATGGAAAGCAGTACCTATTTATTGATGGATGAACAAGGTAAAAATCATGCCATCTTCACAGGCGACACCTTATTTTTAGGCGATGTAGGTCGACCCGATTTAGCCCAAAAAGCCGCAGACCTTACCCAAGAGGAACTTGCCGGTATGTTGTACGATAGTTTGATGACCAAAATTATGCCGCTGGAAAATGAGGTGATTGTTTATCCGGCTCATGGCGCAGGAAGTGCCTGTGGTAAAAACATGATGAAGGAAACGGTGGATACTTTGGGACATCAAAAAGAAATGAATTATGCCTTGAATCAACCCGATAAAGCTACTTTTATTAAAGCGGTTACCGATGGCCTTACACCCCCTCCCGGTTATTTTGGCATGAACGTAGCGATGAACAAGAAAGGCTATACAGCCTTCAGCGATGTATTACAACAAGGCATGAAACCATTGAGTGCTGCCGAATTTGAAGCCGCTGCCGAAGAAACCGAAGCCATTATTTTAGATACGCGTGGTGCCGATGATTTTGCGAAAGGGTTTATTCCCCAATCCATCAATATTGGCTTAGGTGGCGACTTTGCCCCTTGGGTGGGTGCTTTAATTGTTGATGTAAAACAACCGTTGTTGCTCATCACCGAACCAGGGCGCGAAGAAGAAGCGGTTACTCGCTTAAGTCGCGTTGGCTTCGATCATATTTTAGGTCATTTGAAAGATGGTTTTGCCTCATGGTTAGCCGACAAACGCGAAATAGACACCGTCAATCGGATTTCTGCCGATGAATTTGCACAACGTGTAGATACCAACAACGATGTGATTATTGATGTTCGTAAAGAGGGCGAATACGCCGCTGAACACGTTGAAAACGCCTACAGTAAACCCTTAGCGTATATCAACGAGTGGATTAAAGACATTCAACCCACTCAACATTTCTTTTTGCATTGTGCCGGCGGTTACCGCAGTATGATGGCGGCCTCGATCTTACAAGCCCGCGGATACCGCAACTTTACCGAAGTAGGTGGTGGATTCAATGCTATCGCTAAAACAGACGTAACTAAAACAGATTATATCTGTCCTTCAAAAGTGATTAAATATTAATCTTTGTCAAAAGCCCGGAATGTCGCATGTCAATTTCGGGCTTTTTTATGTTTAATTTTTTTATATGATGCTACTTAATATACTCGCAGAACCTTGGCCCTGGTACGTGGCAGGCCCATTAATTGGTTTAATGGTTCCTCTCCTTTTATGGATTGGAAATAAAACAATGGGAATTAGTTCCTCCCTCCGACATATTTGCGCCGCATGTATGCCCGCCAATATTTCGTTTTTTAAATACGATTGGAAAAAGGAAAGTTGGAATTTATTTTTCGTGGCCGGCGTTGTAGTAGGTGGATTCGTGGCAAGTCAATGGCTTGCAACACCTCATCCCATTGAACTTAATCCAAAACTGGTATCCGAATTACAAGGGTATGGTATTCAAAATTTCGATGGACTTATCCCTGTCGATTTATTCAATATCAATATGTTATTTTCCCTCAAAGGATTTATTCTGATTGTAGTAGGCGGTTTCTTAGTTGGTTTCGGTACGCGCTATGCCGGAGGGTGTACCAGCGGTCACTCCATTATGGGCTTGTCTAGTTTACAATGGCCTTCTTTAGTGGCTACTATTTGTTTTATGACAGGTGGCATTGTGATGGCTCAATTTATTTTACCCTTCATTCTTAAAATGTAACTACGATGGCAAACAATCCCCAAACCGATTTCGATCGTCGCGCGCAAGATGCTATGTGTGTTAACGAAAGTCAACTCAAACACCAATGGTTTCATAAATTGAAATATTTGTTGGTAGGTATCCTCTTTGGTATTATCCTCATCAAAGCAGAAGTCATTTCATGGTTTCGTATTCAAGAAATGTTCCGCTTTCAATCGTTTCATATGTATGGCGTAATTGGAAGTGCAGTTGTAGTAGGAGCCATCTCTGTTTGGTTGATTAAAAAATTCAACATCAAAACCATTTACGGCGAGCCTATTGTTATTCATCCAAAGGAATTCAATAAAGGCAATATATACGGTGGACTTTTATTTGGGTTTGGTTGGGCTATTACCGGCGCATGCCCGGGGCCAATTTACGCACTCGTTGGCAATGGGGCCTTCGTTATGGTTATAACGTTAATCAGTGCGGTTGCCGGTACATTTGTGTATGGTATAATCCGAAATAAATTACCTCATTAACGCCTCTCGGTATGTCCAACAACGAATCCCATAATTCCGATTTACTTCGTATCATCCATAAACTAAGCATTTTGGTATTGATACTAGTCATCGTAATTGCGTTGTTGCCAATTCTTATATGGAAAGGTGATGCATTAGTAACCTATTTTACGCCGCAACCCAAAGAAATAGCCATTCAAACTGAACTAAATCAGTTGCCCGATACCTTCTGGCATCCCCGCGATATTGCCGCTGTTACAGATACATCGGAACAGTCGAAATTAATGTATGGACGAAATTTAATTGCCCATACCGCCCTTTATCTTGGACCACAAGGCAGTGTATTGCAAATTAGCAATGGCATGAATTGCCAAAATTGCCATCTCGATGCCGGCACCCGTCCCTTCGGAAATAACTACGGTGCCGTATTTAGTCTATACCCTAAATTTCGGGCACGCAGTGGTACCGAAGAAACTATCTATAAACGCATCAACGATTGTATTGAACGCAGTTTAAATGGTCGTTCCCTCGATTCGAATGGACGCGAATTACAAGCCATGAAAGCCTATATCGCTTTCATCGGTTCAAACGTACCCAAAGGAAAAAAAGGAGCGGGGAGTGGTTTGAAAGAACTCGAATTTTTAAGTAGACAGGCTAATCCGCAAAAAGGTCAAGAGGTTTATATCGCTAAGTGCGCTTCGTGCCATGGTGCGAAAGGAGAGGGGATGAAAGCGCCTGATGGCATAGAATACAGCTATCCGCCCATGTGGGGTAATAACAGTTACAACGACGCTGCCGGTTTATACCGTCTTAGCAATTTCGCCCGTTACGTTAAATACAATATGCCTTGGGGCGTTAACCATAATGCACCACAACTGAGCGATGAAGAAGCTTGGGATGTGGCCGCCTTCGTGAATAGCCAAGCTCGCCCTCATAAACACGTACCCGCCGATTGGCCGAATATCAGTAAGAAACCCATCGATCATCCTTTTGGACCTTATGTAGATAGCTTTTCGGAGTTGCAACATAAATACGGTCCCTTTAAACCCATTCAAGCCTTCTACCAATCACGCGCTAAATCAGATTCCTCAATTAAAAAATCGTAATACTATGAAACAATTATACTGGCTCCTTATCTGTTTGTTCTTATTCCCTGCAACCATGCTCGCACAAGGAAAGCGGCATCGCATTGTATTTCAATTTACCAACGCCAACGATACACTTCAGCAAAAGGCATTTGTAAAACAACTTCAAAACCTAAAGGAATATTGGCCTGATGCACAATACGACGTGGTTTTATACAACCAAGGCCTGGAATTGTTGATGCCCAACAAAAGCAATTATATCCCTGCACTTCAAAAATTGAGCGAGGATGGAATTACGTTTTTAATTTGCGAAAACACCTTGAAAAATAGACAAATCAGCAAATCGGTTTTCCCGTCTTGGGTCGATTATACGCCTGCCGGAATTGCCTATATCGTTGAACGACAAGAAGAAGGATGGTCGTATATAAAAGGAGGATTTTAATTATGAAGAAACAAACACACCCACGCCGCGAGTTCTTACGTAAAGCAGGTTTAGGACTAGGAGCAGGCATCTTGGCGCCATGGTATTCAATGGCATCATCGGAATCTGATTCAAAAAACAATTCGGGTTCATTGGCTAAAGCCACGCACATTACCTTGTTGCAAACCACCGATGTGCATTGTCAAATTCATCCGCACGATGAGTTGTATTGGGAAAATGGCGAAGCTGTTTTTCGCCGTGCCGGTGGATATACTACGCTCCAAAGCATGTTTAAAAAACTCCGAATCGAGAACCCCAATACCATGGTTGTTGATACTGGCGATATGTTTCAAGGCAGTCAATTGAGTGTTAAAACCCAAGGCGATGCCATGCGCACTTTACTCAATGCTTGCGAATACGATTTGTATTTGCCGGGTAATTGGGAAGTAATTTATGGGAAAGATCGCATGCTCGATTTAATGCACGGGTTGCAAGCACCTACTATTTGCACCAACATGTTTCACGATTTGGGCAATCAACAAAAGGGCGATTTTATTTTTAAACCTTACGAAGTAAGAACCATTCAGGGGGTTCGTATCGGTTTTTTAGGTTATACCGATCCTTTAGTGCCCATTCGGCAAAGCCCGAATTACAGCAAGGGAATTATATACACGGCCCCCGAAGAAAATTTGGCAGAATACGTTAAAATACTCCGCGAAAAAGAACAATGCAGTGCCGTTATCCTGCTCGCGCATTTAGGTTTGTCGCAACAAATTGCCTTGTCGAATCATCCGTCGTGCGAAGGCGTTGATTATATTTTAGGTGGCGATACCCATGAGCGGGTAAGGATACCCATACCCGGCAAATACTCGAAAGTGGTAGAACCCGGCGCCTTCGGTTCGTTTATTGGAAAACTCGATTTGTTTTTTGAACAAGGCAAATTGGTGCGAAGCGATTATGCGTTATTAGATGTTGATCCAATACAACAAGAAGATAATAAAGCCATGAACCAATTGATTGATGATGTGGAATTAGATTGGGAAGAGTCCATCTATTCAGTTGTTGGTTATAGCACTATTCCTTTATATCGGTATTTCGTAATTGAAAATCCTATCGATACCCTGGTATTACAAGCTTTGCACGATCAGTTTCCTGAAACCGATATCGTATTATCGAATGGCTTCCGGTTTTGTCCGCCACAAACAACTGTCAACCAAGATGGATTGATTCCAATAACCAACGGATTTATAGTAGACATGTTGCCGGTAGACAGTACGGTTCGTCAGGGTATGGTGAGTGGACAACAATTACTCGATTGGCTCGAAAAAGAACTCAATAATGTATTCGCCGCCGATGCCTCCAAACGCTTTGGCGGATGGGTTGTTAAATTCAAAGGCATGACGGTTCAATTTTATGCCTTCAAACCAATGGGGCAACGTGTAGCCTCGGTTATGGTGGGTAAAAATCCTATCGATCCAAAGGCCATGTATTCCATTTTAGCCTGCGAGCGCGACGGCGATCCGGAAGATATGTTATGCCGAATCAAAGGAGTGAAAGAAGCACATAATACGCGCTTTACCTTGCATGGCGTTATGGCGAAATACATCAAGCGCCATTCTCCCGTTACTCCAATACCCGAAAAAAATGCCATCGCCTTAGATGCTCCCGATACCTTGCTCAGTCAAGTGACCGGTGTACCTTATACCTTCCGTTAACAGCATCTGTTCGATGCCTATTTTTCATGTTACAACATGCATTGCTTTCTGCAGTATTGATTGTCATTTTTTTAATAAAAAGGTTACAATACCCGAAAATTAAATTTTTTAATTTGTACTTTTGACGTCATGTTAATGCAGTTAGCCGACTTTTTTAAATTACTAGACCCTAAAAATCAATTGCAACCTCAGCAAAAGGTACTGATTGCTGATACTGCTCGTCCTGTAGCTATTGTAAAAAATCATTTTCTTCAACATATCGGACAAACCTGCCGTACCATTTATTACATACAAAAAGGTTGTACGCGTGTTTTTTATATGTTGAATGAACAAGAAATTACAGAGTGTTTTTCGTTCGAAGGCGAATTGGCGGTTCGTTTTGAAAGTCTACTCACCAATGCACCAAGCCGTCGCGCTATTCAAGTGTTGGAAGACTCAGAATTTTTAGCATTCGATATGAATAAATTGGATGTTGTTTTTACTAATCAGCCTTTTATTGAAGCCATGTTTCGGAGGCTGTTCCATGCTTATCATATTCAATCGATAGAACGTATGGAGAATTTGCAATTTAAATCGGCGGAGGAACGGTATCATACGTTATTGACCCATTATCCGGATGTTATTAAACGTGTTCCTTTGAAATTCATTGCATCGTATTTGGGCATTACCCCTGTGAGTTTGAGTCGTATAAGGGCACTCAAATAATTATCTTAAGTAAAAAATAGGAGATATAATTCAACGCACCTTTGCGTTATGGTTGCTTGTTCCAACAAAGTAGTTCTGTTCGGTGTAAAACAAAATAGTTGCCAATTTGTTTTGTTGATAATCGTGAATGCCCTGGTAGGTGCATTGCTAGGCTTGGAGCGCACCCACATTCCGGCTTGGGCCGATTGGCATTTTGGTATCAACCAGCACACGTATATATTATCGTTTATTGCTGTTTTTGGTTTTTTTAAAGCCATTACCAATTTAACAACGGGTTTTTTGATGACTCGTTACTCCCGAAAAACGATTCTCGTAGCCGGCTGGCTCGTCGCCTTCCCTATTCCATTTCTATTATCCTTCCAATCCGGATGGGGCATTATGCTTGTGGCCAATGCCCTCCTTGGTATTCAACAAGGCTTAACTTGGAGCACCACCGTGGTTATGAAAATGGATATCGTTAACAATAAACAACGGGGGCTCGCAATGGGACTCAACGAATTTGCCGGCTACTTCGCCCTCGCAATCAGCGCTTGGCTTATCGGTCAACAATCGGTGTTCGATTACGAAACATTATTTCCCATTTTGCCCGCTTTCATTATAATCATTACCGGCTTACTGATGAGTGTCATCTTCATTAACGATACACAACCCCATGTCGATTTATCTATTCAACAAGCCTCCCCTTTAACGCACATCACGAACCCGTTTAAACAAACAACGTTCAATAATCCAACCCTACGCACCTTCACGCAGGTTGGTTTCGTGAATAACCTCAACGATGGTTTAATGTGGGGACTATTGCCCGCACTCTGCTGGTCGTATCAATTCGGGCAATCAAAATTGGCCTTGCTCGCCGGCTTGTATCCCGCCGTTTGGGCCATCGGCCAACTCATCACAGGTCCTTGGTCCGATAAATTCGATAAAGGCTTGCTTCTCTTCGTTGGTATGTTAATGCAAGCCTTCGCCATCGCCGGGCTCGCTAGTTTTAATTCTTATCCATTAGCCATCTCCTTTGTAGTTATACTGGGCTTCGGAACGGCCCTCGTTTACCCCACCTGCTTAACCGGTATCGCCGCGCACAGCCACCCGTCCAATCGGGCTCAATCCCTAGGCGTTTATCGCTTCTGGCGCGATTTCGGGTATGTAGTGGGCGCATTATTAACCGGACTCATCGCCGATGCCTACAACATATCCACCGCCTTGCTCGTAGTAGCTTTCATCACCCTCTCGTCCGGCATCTATGCGGTGTACACACAAAAAAAATTCAAACTCAAACTCTAGTTTTTCTTTCAACAATTCGGTTTTTTAGGGCGTGCCCCGTCATGCGCAGTTCGCTTTTCAAAAAATGTTCGCATTCAATATGCGCATGCCGGGTCGGGCTATGCGCTGCTAGCCCGCCGATTTTCAATCCTATCCTTATCTCGTTGAATACACTATTTCCTCTCCCAATCCGCTCACGCTTTGTTGGCTGTCCACCACCGGCGGGGCTATCCGCTGCTATCCCTCACGCATTAATTTCGGTTACATCGTGTTTTAATTGTAACCCAATTGGAAACTTCCGTATATCGTATTAATGCAATCGAGGAGAGCATTAAACATAGGCCGCATATCGACTCTTTTTTATTGTTTCAATCAGCTCATCGTAATTAGCAATTCGTTCCGATAAAGAGCGTTCGTCGGTTTTAATACAACGTGCATGTAATGGCTCTGCCGCTACCTGCAAGGCCTCACAAATACGCACCGAAAATGCTTCTTGCTTTTCATTATCAGCTAAATCCAATTCATAACAAACAGGAATATGTACCCGATTCTTCAATAAGGCATCCTGTAATTTATTTTGCTTTTCGGTATGAGCTAGTCGAGTCAACAATAAATCGGGCGATAGGGTTATAGGTCCCTGTTGTCGTTTCTCTGCACGGTTAATATACCAATGGCCGGTAGTATAAGCTACCGCAGCCGAAAAGGCTTTGTCCAATACATTCTCGCGGGTTAGGTTGATTACTATATATCCTTTGCGAAGCAATGCATCAATAAATTGTTCGGGTTGTTTGGCTTGACTCAATAATAGCTTAAAGCCATAATGTTTTTTTCTTGTTTTACGTTCATGCATCCAAACCACCACATACGGAAATTCCATGGCAAACCACTGTCCAATTTTACCCCATTTTTTCTTCAGTGTATGTTCGTTAAATAATTCGCCATCACATTGTATTGTTGAATGCGAATTAAGCATCTCTCCCAACAAACTACTACCTGCCCGCGCTTGCGATATAATGACAAACTTCATACATGAATCGTAAAAAAATCAAATCGATTCAAATGTATTTGTAACTTTTGCTTTCAGCTGTTTTTAAATCAGAAAATAGATAAATGGCAACATTTCTACCACCAACGATTTATGTTATAAAAAAGAATTATGCACAATATAAACTAGGGT
>JBIKQE010000297.1:0-2563 GCA_044349815.1 Chitinophagaceae bacterium
AAGTGGTTGCGTTATCGGTAAGCGCTATTGGGTTGTGCAGGGCCTCGCGTGAGGGATAGAACCGGTAGCCCGCCGATTTACAATGCGCGCGCGGGTGATGCGAATATTGTGCTTGTAAAAACAAGCATAGCGTAGTACAAACGCGGCGGCTAAAGGTGATAGCCCGACCCGAAAGGGAGTGCGGGAGCGAGGGCGAAGGAGCGAGTAAGAAACCCCTTGAGGGGCACGCCCAAAATAGCCCAAAACTGCTAAGGCTTTCGTAATTCGTCGATGATGATGCGCACGATGATGTTGCGCCAAACCCAAAAACTGCTGAGTAGGAGGGCTAGTATGAGGCTGATGCTTCCGAATTTGAACCACGATGGTTTTTTGTAGGTTACGGGTTCACCGGGGGCATCGAGGATTTGGAAAATGGGGCTTTCGGACAAGAGTTTGAAACGGGCGTTGTGGTATGTGGCCGCGGTATTGGTATATAATTGTTCCACTTCTTCGCGAGCACGAACGAGTTTGGCTTGCGGAATGCCGGTTGAAAAACGCACGGAATATTGGTTATTGTCTTGCACGCCTGCCATGGCCCGATCTAAAAGGTCCATCGCGTTTTTAAGTGAGTCTTTGAGCATGCCTATTTTTTGCAAATCGCTTCGTGGTTTTTCGGTAGAAACTTGAATGTAATATTCCGAGAGCGAATTGAGGATTGCTTCGTGCAATTGTATGGAAAGGTCTTTGTTGTAGGTTTGAACTACAATGGACGTAAACTCGGTTTCTTCTTTTTTAATTTCGGTGGCATTGCGCAATAAATCGGCACCGGCGTAAACTTCTTTGGCCGAGTCGTAGGGTTCAATTTTTATTTTCTTTTTATAGATGGGCAAGTTTTCGTTGTGCACGGCAATAAGCCATTGCGCGTAATTTTTATATTTTTTATTGGCACATTTTTTTGCTGCGATATCGGCCGAGAGGGTTTTACTTTTTATCAGTTCATTGATGTTGTAAATAACCGAATAATCGGTTTTATCGGTAATGCCGAATTGACTTTTAATGGCATCGAGTGGGCTCTCGCTGGCTTTGTTGAATGAAAGCGGAAATATTTTTGAATCGGTGATGTAGGTACCTTCCGAAAAGAAGGTTAACAACATTACCACCAAGGCAATTAAGCTTGAGATACCTAAAATGCGATAACGATTTTTCGACCAAAGGGCCATCATATCTTGGATAGTACGAACCATAGGGGGTGTTTAAAGTTTGATGGCCAATACAACCACGGTGGCCAAGGTTGAGATGGTAGATAAGGTATAGCCTAATACTTCGCCAAAACTGGTTTGCTTTTCTTTGATGGGTTTAGTAGGTACATAAACGGTTGATCCTTCTTTTACTTTCGGGTAATTGCGAATGAACATAAATTGTTTCGTACTACGAATTTGACCGTTTTGGTATTTTACATAAATCCTGCGGCGCCAAGGGTTTTCCTTAAAGCCTCCGGCGGCTTGAATGTAATAATCTACACGGCTATTGTTTTGATCGTATTTAATATTCACTTCCGATTGTACTTCGCCTTTGATGGCAACAATATCGTTCATGGTTGGAATAATCAGAATGTCTTTATCGCGAAGAATTAAATCGTCTTTATTGTTTTTGCCTTTGTATTTCAAAATCGATTCGAGGTCGATAACTACTTGTCCAATACCGGCACGATACAATTTAGCCCCTTGTATGTAGGCGGTTTTTTTAACCCCACCGGCTCGTTTGATGAGGGAGGAGATGCGTTCGGTTTTCGTGTTCAAGGAATAATCGCCGGGGAAATTGATTTCGCCCATAATTTTAATATTTTCGAGCGCAACGAATTCTACTTTTTTGCGAACATAAATACGGTCGGATGGTTTTAGAATAATCATTTCAGAAATATCATCGAGTTCTAAATTCGAACTGATGGATACGGTTTGCACTATCGGGTCGCTTCCCACTAAATTGTATTTGTTTACCGAGTCTACCACATTTGAAATTTCGATGCGACCATTTTCTGCATCGAGTGTTAATCCGCCCGCCATGAGCAAGGCATCTTTGAGTGTGATGTTTTTATTGTATTTAATTTTAGTGGGTTTACGCACACTACCAAATACATCAATAAAATACTGGTCTTCAAAATCGCGATAGCTGAGTACGGTTATTTCATCGCCGGCCTCAATGCGTATATTGTTGTTTTCCGATTGTTCGAGGTTATTGAGGTTTACCTTAAGGGCTTCCGATTCAATGGGATTGGTACCACGCATTACAAACGCCCGTGGTAAATACGTATCGGGCAAAATACCCCCGGCTTTACGCAGAATATCCGACAAGCGTTCGTTTTCACGCACCTCGTATTCGTCGGGGTAGGCTACGGCGCCTGTTACTTTAACTACATTTTTTAAACCGGTGTTGATGCCTTTCAAGTTCACTACATCGCCATCTTTCAGTACAATTTCCATGTACTCTTTGTTTTTGTAGGTATTAAAATAATCGTTGCCCGGAATATCGATGTATTTTTCTTCTTCGTTTGAAATGGTTTTGATATGGATTAAGGAGTTCCGGG
>JBIKQE010000076.1:0-8924 GCA_044349815.1 Chitinophagaceae bacterium
TCTACGAAGCGTATTCGCTTCGTAGTGCTATGCTGTTGCGTTTAGCAACTGAATCGAATTTGATCGAAAATCGATAATCACTTGTGCGAGATAATAATTGTGTTACGATCAACAAAAAAAAGCTGAAGAATGAATCGGACGATGAAGAATAGCCGCGATTGTAGTAGGCTACCTCGTAGCCACGAAAAGCGCGACGGGTGATGAAGGGAGCGATGTTGATGCGCTTCAAAGGAGAAAACAGTTCAGGAAAACAGAAACAGAATGAATTAATCTAATACACACGCGCGTGGTCTTCGAGTTGGCCGTGTTCGGTGCGGAGGATGCGTGATGGGTATTTTTGCAAGATGCTGTAATCGTGGGTGGCCATGATAATCGCCGTGCCGTAATCGGAGCAAATGGAATGCAAGAGTTGCATGATTTCGTCGCTGGTGTCCGGATCTAAATTCCCGGTGGGCTCGTCGGCTAAAATCAATTTCGGATTATTCAGCAAAGCCCGTGCAATGTCTACACGTTGTTGCTCGCCACCACTCATCTCATACGTCATCTTGTTGCCCTTGCCTTTGAGCCCAACCTTGGCCAATACATTCTCCACTTTTTCTTGCATCAGATTTTTGTCGGTCCAACCCGTAGCGCGCAACACAAACAATAAATTGGCATACACGTTGCGGTCGGTGAGCAACTGAAAATCTTGAAACACAATACCTAAATTACGGCGCAAAAAAGGCACGTTTTTCCAAGTGAGTTTGCGCAAATCGAAACCGCACACCACGCCTTCGCCTTGGCGCAACGGAATATTACCGTAAATGGTTTTCAATAAACTCGATTTACCCGTACCGGTTTTGCCAATGAGGTACACAAATTCGCCTTTAGAAACGGCCAGGTTTACATCGCGTAAAATAAGCGACTCGCCTTGATAAATTTGGGCTTGACTAAGCGATAATACCGTTGATTCTTGCATAGGGTTCGGGCTTCGTGCCTTCAAATATAAAGGCTGCTTAGCGTACCACCATCAGTTTTTTGGTAAACACGTTTTCGTTTTGGCGAATTTCAACAAAATAAGCTCCAGCAGCGAGTCCTAACTCGGTGGTATTGAAGCGATGCGTTTGCAACCCTTTGCCCCCTTGATAGGTTCCTAACTCGCGGCGCGAACCACTTACATTAAGCAAGGAAACTACATAAGGAGCCTCTTGTTGCAGATTTACCTGCAAGGCTATCAATTCGCTCACGGGGTTTGGATGCACGGCAATAAAATCGGTGATAGGATCTGTATTCGATAAGCCATTGGGTTGCGTTAACCCCGAAATTTTTATTGTATCGTATCCAAAACGATCGCCACACGGTGTGGTAACCCAAAGCGTAATTATGTATTCGCCATTGGCCGTATACGTATGCGATGTTGGGTTTTGTGTTACATAAGGCGACCCATCGCCAAAGTCCCAAATGTAGGTTGTGCCCGGCAACAAACCTGTGGCATTCACTTGCACCGATGCACCATTTTGAAGCGAGGTGAAAGACGCATTGGAGGCCGGTACTTGTTGTGTAAGTTGAATAGGAACAGCCACCACATTGTTGCTGTAATCGGCATCTACAAATACACTGTCGGGGTCGGTAATTGATACAATATAATACTCGCCATTGCAAATACTTTGAAGATTAATAGGCGCGTTTAAGCCCGACGAATAAATATCTAACATGCCCGGAAATATGCCTTGGAATTTACCGCAACCCGATAAATAGCCCAAGCCATAATTTAAGAACTGACTTTGCAAACTCAAGGGCAAGCCATTATTATCTTCACAAGCGCCGGGGTAACCATCGCACGTTGATAAATTAATTAAACAATAACTCTGTTTTACCGAGGTGCCAATAATTGGCCAATTGCGCGGATCAGGGTCGTTGGTTTTTTCGCGCAAGGTGAAATCGGCCCAATTATCAACGTGTATATGTCCGTGTTGTGGGTGGTAACTCATTTCGCCGGCCGATACATCGTAATACGTGAGCGTGTCGTTGCCGGCGTGTTTACGATAAATACGTTGATGTAACCGTTGGGTTACGGGTACATTGCTCGGACACGTATTTTGCGTACAAGGCACTTGCACTAAACCACAAAAGCAAGAATCCACCGGACGTACTTCGATTGGACCAAGGCCAATATTAGGGGTTCCGTTACCAATCAGTAAACTGCCCGGCGATTCAATCATATCGTTTACAATAACCAATTCCGAAGACGTCATGTCGGGGAGTAAATCGCAATCGGTAACACCGGGAGGACATTGGCAGGTAGGGCAAACAAATACCGATGGCGGGTAAGCGGGCGGATTATTCCCGAAGGTGAGTCGCACACTATCGAAACTGCCATTATTGGCATACGGATACGTATCGGTAACCAGTAAAAACCAAGTAGCATTAGGGTTTTGACCATTGTTGACTTTATTAAGGTCTTCCATAGGAATATACGTTCCGTTGAACGGTGGAGTACCTTGCTCTATATTATACAAACCGTCGTTGCGGAAACGGGTATTGCGATAATCTTGCCCAAATTGTCCACCCACCGACGTCGATAAGGTGATGATGGTATTATCGGGAGCTTTCAACTTTATTTCTACCTCTTGCACACTGGGGTGTGTAATGCCTACACGAACTTGAATGGCACCAAACCCACCATTAACTGCATTTGGCAAACCACTCACTTGAATAGGAATAACTTGTGTTTGTCCATTGGGCGGAATAGGAACCGCACCGAAGTTATTGAATGTTTGAGCCCACAACAACGAGGTGCAAAAAACAAGAAATAAAGTAAAAAGCTTCTTCATAGAACAAATTTGAAAGGGTAAAATAAGGCACTTTGGCGAAACCACATAATTTTCTTACAATAAATTTAACCGACACAAAAAAGGTGAAGGCAGTACATTTGGGCACCAAATTGGAATTGTATGTACGTGAATCAACCCGATATTAGCGCCCTTAACGAACAAATCAAAGAACAAAGCGCCTTTGTAGACTTGTTGCATATGGAATTGAATAAGACCATTGTGGGACAAAAATACATGCTCGACAGGTTGTTGATTGGCTTGCTGGCCCAAGGCCATATCTTATTGGAAGGGGTGCCGGGCTTGGCGAAAACCCTCGCCATCAAATCGTTGGCGGCAGCCATTCAATGTAAGTTTTCGCGTATTCAGTTTACGCCCGATCTATTGCCCGCCGATGTATTGGGCACCATGATTTACAATCCACAAACGCATCAGTTTCAAGTACGCAAAGGGCCTATATTTTCGAATTTTATTTTAGCCGACGAAATCAATCGCGCCCCGGCCAAAGTGCAAAGTGCCTTGCTAGAAGCCATGCAAGAAAAACAAGTAACCTTAGGCGATGAAACCTATAAACTAGAAGAACCGTTTTTAGTATTGGCTACCCAAAACCCGGTGGAACAAGAAGGTACCTACCCCCTACCCGAAGCCCAAGTAGATCGCTTTATGTTGAAGGTGGTTGTTGATTATCCTACCAAAGAAGAAGAGCGCCAAATTATTCGGCAAAATATTCAGGCTGTTCCCTCGGCCCCCATTCAAGCTTTAATTTCTCCGAACGATATTTTGCAAGCACGTTCCTTGGTGCGCCAAGTTTACATGGACGAAAAAATTGAACGCTACATTTTAGATATTGTGTTTGCAACCCGCCAACCCGAGCAATATCGCTTGGCACGGTACAAACCTTTAATTGCTTATGGTGCCTCGCCTCGGGCGAGTATCAATTTAGCCTTGGCAGCCAAAGCGCATGCCTTTATTAAACGACGGGGATATGTTATTCCTGAAGATATTCGTGCCGTGTGCATGGATGTTATGCGACACCGCATTGGCATTACCTACGAAGCCGAAGCAGAACAAATTACTCCCGAACAAATTGTGTTGGAAATTTTAAACACCGTTGAAGTTCCTTAATGTTTAGTCGCCCCACTTGGTTGTTTAAACGGTTGCAACAAGCAACCGGTGGTTTGCCTTCATCGGCGAGTGCACCTTCGTTGAATGCTCCACAACGAAGTGCATCCTTGTTGAATGAACCGGTTGATGCCTCCTTAAGCGAACTCTTAAAAAAAGTACGACAAGTTGAAATAAAAACGCGCGGACTCTCGAACCATTTGTTTTCGGGCGAATACCACAGTGCCTTCAAAGGCCGAGGCATGAGCTTCAGCGAAGTGCGCGAATACCAATTTGGCGACGATGTGCGTAGCATCGATTGGAATGTAACCGCTCGCATGCGCACGCCTCACATCAAGGTATTCGAAGAAGAACGCGAACTAACCTTGATGCTCTTGGTCGACATCAGTGCCAGTACCTTGTTCGGTACCGGCGCCTGCACCAAAAAAGATATCATCACCGAACTCTGCGCTATTTTAGCCTTTAGTGCTATCCAAAATCACGACAAAGTGGGTATTCTTTTTTTTAGCGATACCATTGAAAAATACATCCCCCCTAAAAAAGGAAAAACCCATGTATTGCATATCATTCGCGAATTGCTGAGTATGCAACCGCGCGAAAATGCCCAAACTGATATTGGCAAAGCTTTACGTTTTTTACAATCGGTTATTAAATCGCGCAGTATCTGTTTTGTATTGTCCGATTTTTTATCAACCGATTACCAAGCCCCCTTGCGCTTAGCCGCCGGACGGCACGATTTAGTTGGTGTACACATCTACGACCCGGCCGATTTAGAGCTTCCTCCAATGGGTATGATTCATGTGATGGACCCTGAAACCGGACAGCATGGTTTATTCGATACCAACAACAACACGGCACAACACCTGCGCAAACAATATTTTTTAAAGCACGCCCAGTTCACAAAACAAACCTTGCTCAAAGCCGGTGCCGATTGCATACAATTGCACACCAACCACGATCATCTTCGCATGCTTCAAACCTTTTTTAAATCGCGCATTAAATAATGAAACAACTGTTCATATTGGTTCTGGCTTCGTTGTTTCTAATCAACCCAATAAGCGCACAAGAGCTAACAACGAGTGCCAACAAAACCGCTATTCAAACTGGCGAACCGCTACTTATTGATGTATCAATTTTATGGCCATCGTCTTTTTTACAGCTCAAACCGATACAATCGCCCGATACACTCGGCAAGTTTGAACGAATAAAAATGGTTGAAAAAATCAATCAAAAAGTAGGCGAACACATACGAGCTACTTATCGCTTTCATTACACCGCTTTTGAAGGGGGCGCACTCACTTTTCCGGCCATACCAATTGTCTTTTACATACCTACTTTAGGTCGCGATACCACCGTTTATACCGCGCCTTTGTCTATCACCGTGCAAGCCCCAATTGTTGATACTACGCAAAACTTCAAACCCATTCAACCCATCGAAGAGGCCCTTCTCCCTTGGCAAGATCGAGTTAAACAATATGCCTTGTATGCGCTAATCGCCCTTGCTTTAATCGCCATTATTTATTTCATCTACCGCCGGTTCAAAAAAGAAAAAATGGCTACTCCCATTCCTACCGCCCCACCCTTATCGGCTTACGAACAAACTAAAACAATACTCCTCCGCTTACAAAACGAAACGGCACTACCACCGCAGGGCGAAAAACATTTTTATACCGAATTAGGCGATGCCCTAAGATTGTATTTAGAAAAACAATTTAGTATTCCATGCTTCGATAAAACCACCGCCGAAATTATGGAAGCCGTGCAACGCAACAATCAACTTCGTCCACACGCCCTTTTATTGCAAAACACCTTGCAACAAGCCGATATTATAAAATTTGCCAAAGCCACGGGCACAGCCGAACAACGCGAAAAAGATGTACTTCACGCCTTGCATCTATTAGAACATACCATCACTCAAACACCCAAGGCTCGTTCATGATGGATTTTGGCCATATCACCTTTGCACAACCGTATTGGTTTTTGCTCCTGCTCCTCTTGCCATGGTGGATTATTAGGCAACACAAAAAACAAAAACCGGCTCTCCGCGTTTCTATTTTCAATGCGTCGCAAAATCCAGCCTCTTGGCGCACCTCCTGGCAGCCCCGTTTAATGGTATTGCGTTACCTCGCTTACATCCTTTTCATCGTGGCCCTTGCCCGCCCGCAACATATCAACCAGTGGCAAACTATCAACAGCGAAGGCATTGATATTGTTTTAAGCATGGACATATCGGGTAGTATGTTGGCCGAAGATTTTCAACCTAACCGCCTCGAAGCCGCCAAAAAACTCGCCGCCGAATTTACCGAACAACGCATAGGCGATCGGCTAGGTCTTGTTATTTTTTCAGGCGAAAGCTTTTCGCAATGCCCCCTCACCACCGACCGCCGCGTTATGCAAGAGCAACTCCAACAATTGCGTAGTGGACTCCTCGAAGACGGTACAGCCATTGGTATGGGGCTCGCCACAGCTGTCGATCGACTCCGGGAACAAAAAACCAAATCGAAAATCATTATCCTGCTCACCGATGGGGTCAACAATGCCGGACTCATCGATCCCATTACGGCACTCGATGTTGCCAAAGCCTATGGCGTTAAAGTGTATACCATTGGTATCGGAAGCGAAGGCGAAGCCCCCATTCCCGTTACCGACGAGTTTGGCCAAACCCAAATGCGTACCATGCCCGTTCAAATCGACGAAGCCCTCCTCCAAAAAATTGCATCCGAAACGGGCGGTAAATATTTCCGCGCAACCGACAATCAAACGCTTAAAAACGTTTATAACGACATCGACCGCCTTGAAAAAACGCCCATCGAAGCCAGCTCCTACCGCCAACAACAAGAACGCTTCCACCCATGGCTCCTCGCCGCCCTCCTACTCATAATGCTCGAATTCCTCCTCCGCCAAACCCTATTCCGAGTACAGCCTTAATTTTTAGGGGCTGTCGGCAACTTCCTTTCTTCAGCTACTATCGGGCTGTTTCGGGCTCCGCTTCGCTTCGGCCCCGCCCGAGGCGGGGGCTGAACCCTCCACATCCCGCAGCCATTCAACAAATTACATCCTTCATCTGTCCGCTATTCCGCTTTCCTTCTTTATAAATCCGCCACTTTTCACTACTTTTGCACCCTAAAATATACATACATGTCTGTAGTTGATTTAGTGATGCCAAAAATGGGCGAAAGTATTATGGAAGCCACCGTGCTTCGTTGGCATAAAAAAGTAGGCGATGCCGTGAAAATGGATGAAACCCTGCTCGATATCGCTACCGATAAAGTAGATAGCGAAGTGCCTTCCACCGCCGAAGGTATCATCACCGAAATCCTCTGCAACGAAAACGATGTTGTTCCCGTGGGCAATGTAATCTGCCGCATTCAGTCTGGTGCTGCCGCTCCCGCTCCCGCTCCCACTCCCACTCCCGCACCTGCTCCTGCACCTGCTCCTGCACCTGCTCCGGCGCAGCCATCTACTCCAACATCAATTCAGCCTTCCGCTCGTTTCTACTCCCCGCTCGTTCTCAACATCGCCGCCTCCGAAGGCATTCCGATGAATGAACTCGAACACATACCCGGCACCGGCAACGAAGGCCGCTTAACGAAAAAAGACATTTTAAATTACGTAGCCTCGCGTAAATCCGGCGCACCCGCACCGGCGCAGCCATCTGCTTCTGCTTCTGCTTCTGTCCCTGCACCTACCCAGGCGCAGCCATCTGCTCCCGCTTCGGCGCAGCCGAAGTCCTACGGTACCAACGTCGAAATCATCGAAATGGATCGTATGCGTCGCTTAATTGCCGACCATATGGTGAATAGCAAAGCCACCTCACCACACGTTACCAGCTTCACCGAAGCCGATGTAACCAACTTGGTAAATTGGCGCAACCGCGTAAAAGGAGCCTTCGAAAAGAAATACGGCGAAAAAATAACTTTCACACCCATCTTCATTGAAGCTATTGTGAATGCCATCAAAAAATACCCGATGATTAATGCGAGCATCGATGGCAACAATATCATCATTAAAAAAGACATCAACATTGGTATGGCCACCGCCTTACCCAGTGGTAATTTGATTGTTCCTGTAATTAAAAATGCCGACACGAAAAACTTGTATGGCATTTGTAAAGAAGTGAACAACATGGCCAATAGCGCCCGTACCAACAAATTAAAACCCGACGATACCATGGGTGGTACTTTCACCCTCACCAACGTTGGTACGTTTGGTAGCTTGATGGGAACACCTATCATCAACCAACCGCAGGTTGCCATTATGGCTGTAGGCGCTATCAAGAAACGCCCGATGGTTCTCGAAACTGAAGCCGGCGATGTTATTGCCATTCGTCACATGATGTACCTCAGTATGAGTTACGATCACCGTATTGTAGACGGTTCCTTGGGTGCCAGCTTCTTAACCGATGTGGCTCGCGAACTCGAAAACTTCGATTTACACCGCGATATTTAATCACCCAACGGCACAAAGAACAATGGTGAACGTACTGCAAGATAGCCACATTCAGCAAGCGCTGAACGATTTACCGGGCTGGGCGTGGCACGATGGCCATATATGTCGCGATTATCACTTTAACGATTTTAAACAAGCCTTGTCTTGGATCGTGCAAATAGGTTTAGTGGCTGAAACACTCAATCACCATCCGGTTATTATCAATGTTTACAACAAGGTATCCTTGAAGTTACGCACCCATCAACCCGATGGTATCACCTCATTGGATATAGACTTGGCTAAGGCCATCGATTTACAAACGAACCCCGTTTAGTTTATGCAATTCAAGCAACATCAATTAACTCCCGATACGCTCCGCCATATTTATCGTCAACTGGTTTATCCGCGTTTGATTGAAGAAAAAATGTTGATTCTGTTGCGGCAAGGACGTATTAGTAAATGGTTCAGTGGCATCGGACAAGAAGCAGTAGCGGTGGGAGCAACCCTTGCACTCGAGCACGATGAATACATTATGCCCATGCACCGCAATTTAGGCGTATTTAC
>JBIKQE010000077.1:0-8923 GCA_044349815.1 Chitinophagaceae bacterium
TATAGAGGTCAAGTTCGTGTTGCGGATAAATGGTATCGGTAATGAGCTCCATGACCAGGGGTAGCAGTTCGGGCAAATGGCGGGTGAGGCCGCTTAATTGCACGGAGGCCCAATCGGGACCGGCACCGGCTTTGAGCGTGGCGCCGCGTTGTTCAATGAATTCGTTGATTTGGTACGAGGTTTTGGTAGACGTGCCACTTTTGAGCAAACCGAGCGAGGCCATAGCAACCCCAAAGGCGGGTTCGAACCAGCTACCTGCTTGAAACACCCATTCGAGTTGAAAAACGGGTTCGATATGATCGCGCACGGCATAAAGCGTTAAGCCGTTGTTGAGTGTATGGGTTTCGAGGGGCAGTAGGCGGAAATCGAAATGAACGGGCGAGGTGATGGTTGGAGCTTGGGCGCGGTTGAGCATGGAGGAAAATTAGTGTTTTTTTAGCGGGGAATCGGGTTCGGCGGCAAATAATTCGTAGGCTTTGCGATCTACGAAGTTTGGAAAGAACTTATTCATCCAAACCGTGAGTATGCCTTGGCGCGACATCACAAGGGTTCGTTTGCGGTGTTCGATGGCTTTTAAAATGCGGCGGGCGCATTCGGTGGGCGACATCAATTTGCTTTCGTCGAGCGGCGTTTCGGCTTGTTGTTTGCCGCCGGCATTCAGGGCGGTGTTTCGGATATTGGAGGCTACAAAGCCCGGCGAAATCCAAAGCACATTCACGCCGGTGTAGAGGTTTTCGATGCGGAGCGATTCGAGAAAACCTTGCATGGCAAATTTCGAAGCGCTGTAGCCGGTACGGCAAGGGAGGCCTTTATAACCGGCAATAGATGAAATGCCTGCAATATGGCCTTTGGTTTTTAATAAATGCGGTAAGGCGTATTTGCAACAATACACGGTGCCCCAAAAATTAATGTCCATCGATTGGCGAAGAACATTTAAATCGACGTCGTTGAAGAGGGCGCGCATACTAATGCCGGCATTGTTGATAAGCACATCGAGTTTGCCAAAACGTTGGATGGTTTCGTGCACGAAGCGTTCGCAATCGGCTTCGATGCTTACATCGGCAGTAACAGTTAACAGATTAGCGTTGTTCCAATCGGTTTTTAGTTGATCTAAGCTATTGGCCTTGCGCCCGCAAATGCTAACAAGGGCACCTGCTTGCAAGAGTTGTTCGGCCAAGGCTTTGCCGATGCCGGAAGTGGCGCCTGTTACCATTACCACTTTGTTTTCGAAGAAATTGGCCATAAGCGCAAAAATAGTTTAGCAAAACGGTTTGTCTGTTAAATAAATTTCCCTACTTTTGCGTTCCAAATTTGGACAGTCGTTCATACATGGTAGGGATTTCGTAGCTCAGTTGGTAGAGCAATACACTTTTAATGTATGGGTCCTGGGTTCGAGTCCCAGCGGAATCACAAAAGGCTAAATCGTATGGTTTAGCCTTTTTTTATTTTATTTTTTTGAAGCGCATCAGCTTAACCTTCCTCAGCACCCGTCCCGTCTTTCGCTGCTAGTCCCCGCTTGGGGCGGGGAGCTATTCGCTACAGCCGGGGCTATTCCGCCTGAGGCGGATCATCGGCCGATTCATTGCCGGGCAAATGAAGCCACCTATAGATCCGTTTTTTGTGGCGACCGATTTACTAAAAAAAGCAGAGGAAAGAATCGGCCGATGAAGAAATAGCCGCGATTGTAGCTAAGTGCCATGCACTGCGAAAAGCGCGACGGGTGCTGAGGGATGTTCCGCCGATGCGCTTCAACTAATTTTTATGTTGTTTGCGATTTTTGGTTGTGTTTCAACTCGAATAATACTCAGAAATATAAACGACCTTTGTGGTATGCTTTGTGCGGGATTTACAATAGTTAAAAATGCGGTGCAGTATGGGTATCCGGTAAAAGAAAGTATTTTATCGGCCTTGCCCTTGTGCGATGTTTTTTATGTGTTGATAGGCGATTGTGAGGATGGCACGGAGGAGTTGATACGCAGTATTGATTCAAGTAAAATTGTAATTCATCGTTCGGTGTGGGATAAACAGGCTACACAACATGGTGAGGTATTGGCGATTGAAACGAATAAGGCCAAGGCCTTAATTCCGAATTCCTATTCGTGGTTATTGTATTTACAAGCCGATGAGGCCTTGCATGAAAAAGATTTTGATACGATACGAACAGCCATGCTTGAGAATCGTGATAATGAAAAAGTAGATGGTTTGTTGTTTTCGTATTATCATTTTTGGGGAAGTTTTGAATACATTGGTACAACGTCGAAATGGTATCGTCGTGAAATTCGTATTATTAAAAACAGCCCGTCCATTTTTTCGTATCGTGATGCACAGGGTTTTAGGAAATTACCAAACCATAAATTAAATGTTGTACTCATCGATGCGCATGTTTACCATTACGGATGGGTACGACCTCCGGCAAAAATGCAAGAAAAATTTGCGGGGGTTCAACAATATTGGAGCAATGAAAATAAATATATACCTGCTCAAACGGAATTCGATTATAATCAGATTGATGAATTAGCCTTATTCTCGGGTACCCATCCCGCAGTAATGAACGAGATTGTAGCGAAGCAAGCATGGACGTTTACGTATAACCCGACCATAAAGAAATTACGAATCAAAGATCAACTAAAACGGTTGTTATTTACGCTCACGGGTTATCGTTTTTTTGAATACAAGAACTATCGTCGCATTCGTAATTAATTCGAGTATACCTCTTTATTTAAAACGGCATATACAATTTTTTTTTAAATTGTTAGGTTATAATTTATAACCTGTAATATTTGGAATCTTATTTTCAACTTGTCAATTTTGTTTCAGCATTTGTTAGAGATGGCCATCTAGGAAACAAAATATAACCTTGTGTTGAACGTAGTTGTTTCCATGTTCAATTGCTTGCCGGATCCCGAAAAGGCATTAATCGAGTAGGGAATAAAACCAAACCATGTCGGCTCTGGTTAAACCGAAGTAACCTATGAAAAAGTTTTTTTTGCTTGTTTGTGCTATTAGCTTCTTTACATCTCACCGCGTTATGGCAGATACGGTTGTTGGTATTCAAGTGGAAGTTAAAAAAGGAACTAAAGAATGGAATGCCGACCGCACCAAAACAGAATGTGTTGGAAAAGGACTCTGTGAATTTACCATTGGCGGCACCGTTGGTACTTCAACACCCCAATCATTGGGCACCTTGGGTTGGATTAATGAAGGAACCTTTGGATTGAGTTTGCCCGCCGATATTTTGCGCGACGCTAAATGGTCCGATACGTTTGTAAATGGCTATGTTACCATTCAACAAGATCTTTCTATTACACCCGACATTGCGGGAAAAATTAAAAACTGCCCACGTGTTATAAAAGCCGGTAAATACGGTTATAAACTCGATGGAAAAGCAGTGATCGTTTATTTTCAATAACAGTTAACCCCAACATGGCAGTGCTTGTCGCTGCCATGTTTTTAAACCCCCCTTTTTTATGAAACAGGTATTCTTTTCTTTTTTATTAAGCGTTATGATGGTTCAAATGCTTCAAGCTCAGAACCGTTATAAAATGAATGTTCAACCCGTTGCTACGCGAATAGTAGATCGTACTATTTTATACAACGATGTGTTGAGTAGGCCTGGTTACGATTATCATGTGGTATGTATATATACCAATTTTTGTTCCGGTACGAAGTATTTATTTCAACGCATTAAATATTTCGATTCATTGGGCTACGACCAATTGCATTGGGTTTTATGTAGCAGTGCCGATTTGCGTGATAGTTTAGAAACCGTTCATGTTATGAAGAAAAATGGGGTGTATGTAGACACCTTGTATATGATAAACAATATAGGTTATAAGGAAAAACGCTCCGACGATCGGTATAAAGGTTTTGTATTTCGCAAAGATATTTGTGAACCTTGCAAAAAAGATATCATTGGTGTGCCCTATACCATTGTTTATAATACCCAAAAAGAAGTAGTTGCTTTTGGGTACATTCATGAAGAGGAGATTTTAAAAGTGGTTGGTTCTCTGGCCAAGCGTAAACCTAAAAATTAAGCGTATGATATTGACAATCCTCATTAGTGCTTTTATTTGTTTTGAAACACCTTTCGATAAAATTGAAAAACAAGGAACATTGTTGAATGCAAGTTGTTCTTTATTTGGTACACGATGTTCAGCAGGAAGTAAGTTAAATATGGTTCAATACACCTACCTAATTAATGAACAGGGTGCTCGATTAATTTTGAGTGTTTCAAACGAAGAAGCAAGTAAAAGTAAACAGCTCTATCTGTTGCTTAACAATAAAACGAGCATCGAACTTGGCGAGTCTATGATTTTACCCCTTGACGTTTGCAACAGGTTGAATCTGCCGGCAGATTATACTATACCAAGCGGTTTCTATAAAGTCAATTACGCCAACAAGGTATTCAACATTGTATTGATTAAATAAAAAGACAACAGATAGCAGGGCTTCGTTGTGCACATAAATAACCTACTTAATTTGTACAAAAACCAAGCCGTTTGTTTGAATTGGGAAACCGGGACGTCGTATGTTGGCGATCCCGGTTATTTTTATTGGTCGTTTGTTTATTGTTTTCGCTTGTTGCCTCCTATTCCCATCGAATAACCCGCGGCTATAACCAAACCACCCGGACAAAGCAGGTTGATGCTTCGATCGGCCAACAAGCTAAGGGTTTGTCCATCTAAAACCGTATAAACCTTTCGAGTAAAACGCTGATTCCATCCTAGTTCTGTCCACAAGCGATGCCCGTGTTTTCCGATAGAAAAAAAGCGACGTATTTCTAACTGTACACCGGCTTGAGGATGAAGTTGTAACAACACATTTTTTGGTCCTGAAATAGTTTCCAACGGCCATGTTCGTTCACGATTTCCGCCGGCATAACTTATTCCTAAACCATAAGCCCAACCGGTATGGCATTCCTTACGATAATATCTTGCATCGATACCCGTTTTAATACCCCAAGTACCAACGCCAATATGGGCGCCTGCTGTTGTAATGTTGTTTAATGAATATTCAAAATCAAAACCCAATAGTCCACCCAAATTATTTATACCTGTAGATAAACCGATGTAGTAAGGCCGACAACTGTTTTTTTCGCGACGAAGTTCATGCTTCGATTTAGGGGCATCTTGTAAAAACGATTGCGCCGATGCAAGGGTAGACGTAAACAATAAAAACCCAAAAGCAATTAAGCTAGTTTTGTTCATCGTCTGGCATTTTAGGTTCATGCAAAACAACCGGTTTTTTGGAACGTTTACGTATTTGCATATTCAACAATTCAACCCCAAACGAAAATGCCATAGCAAAGTAAACGTAGTTTTTTAGGTGTAAGTCGTGTGCTTTTTCAGCATCCCACCCTTCAATCAATAATACCACCCCTATCATTACTAAAAACGAGAGGGCCAACATTTTAACGGTAGGGTGTTGTTCAATAAAGTGGGCAATATGGGTTGAAAATAAAAACATCACAATCATAGCAATTACTACGGCTATAATCATTACTTCAACATGTTGCGCCATACCTACAGCCGTTATTATACTGTCGAAGGAAAAAACCAAATCAACTAACATCATCTGTAAAATAATTTGTCCAAATACGCCCTTTTTTTGTTGTGTATTTACAGCATGCGTTTCACCCTCTAATTTTTGATGAATTTCACTAACTGTTTTCACCAGCAGAAACAAGCCACCTGCCAGCATAATAAGCCCCCGTAAGTTGAACGATTTTCCAAAAAGGGAAAATAATTCGTTGTTGCCATTTTTAACTAGCCACGATAAACTAACAAGTAAAAATATACGGACTATCATTCCGGCAAACATCCAAAACCGTCGTGCGCGTTTTTTATCTTGGTCGTTGAGCGGACCCATTATGATAGACACGAAGATTACATTATCAACCCCTAACACTACTTCTAAAATAGTCAGGGTCAATAAGCTTATAAGAGCATCAACAGATAATAGATATTCCATATTATTTTATAAGGGCTTTACAAATTTGTTTGGCAATTCCTGGACCTTGATAGATGAAACCGGTATAAACTTGAACTAAGCTAGCGCCGGCTTTTATTTTTTCAATGGCATCGTCGGCATTAAAAATTCCGCCAACGGCAATAATGGGTAACTGATGATTTGTTTTTTCACTGATGTATTTTACAATTTCAGTGCTACGCTCGCGTAATGGTTTTCCGCTCAAACCACCCGGTCCCGTGCCAGTAATCACGTCTTTACTTACACTTAATTTATTGCGATTGATGGTAGTGTTGGTAGCTACTAAACCACTGAGTTTAGTTTCTTGAACAATTTCAATTACATCATCGAGTTGTTCGTTGCTTAAATCGGGTGCTATTTTTAGTAAAAGCGGTTTGGGCTGAGGATATTGCATATTGAGGTTTTGCAATTGCAATAATAATTTTTTAAGGGGTTCTTTTTCTTGGAGCTCGCGTAAATTAGGCGTGTTCGGACTACTTACATTCACCACAAAATAATCGACATGTGGAAAGAGTTTTTTAAAGCAATAGGCATAATCGTCGAAGGCTTTTTCGTTGGGTGTTATTTTATTTTTCCCAATATTACCCCCTACAATAATATTCGATTTTCTGTGCTTAAGTCGTTCAGCGGCTGCATCGGCCCCTTCGTTGTTGAAGCCCATACGGTTGATAATGGCTTCGTCTTGCGGAAATCGAAATAAACGTGGTTTGTCGTTGCCATCTTGTGGTTGTGGCGTTATGGTGCCAATTTCAATGAAACCAAAACCAAGGCAAGCTAATTCATCGATGTATTTAGCATCTTTATCGAAGCCCGCGGCCAAGCCAACCGGATTTTTAAAGGTCAAGCCAAAAACAGTGCGTTCTAGGGACGGATGATGTAAACAGTAATTACTTTCCAAATACTTCTTACCTAAACCTAAGTTGTATGCTTTTTGAAGCCAGGCCATTACTTTGTGATGGACTTCCTCAGGATCGTACTTGAAAAGAACCTTCTTAACGAGATTATACATAGTGCGAATTATTGAATAGTTGCCGGTTCGGGGGTGAACAAACGATTGAGTTGTTGCACCAGGGAATCGCCGTAAAGGTTGATGGCCACTATTTTACCTTGCGGGTCAATTAAGTAATTGGCAGGAATACTGCTTACACCGTACCGGCGGGCAATGGTGCATCCCCATCCTTTCAATTCACTTAGATGCGTCCAACGAAGGCTATCAGACAGAATAGCTTTTTGCCATAAAGCCCGTTCTTTATCGAGCGAAATACCTACAAATAAAATGTTTTGTTGACCAAATCGTTTGAAGGCATCCACTACACGCGGATTTTCGTTTCGGCAAGGCGCACACCATGAAGCCCAAAAATCAAGAAACACATATTTACCACGAAAGCTATCGAGTACCCAATTTTTTCCTTCGAGGGTACTTGCACTAAAAGAGGGTGCTTGAGAACCAAGCACAGGTTTATCGCCTGTATTTTTTTTTGTTTCACGTTGTTTCAAAAATCGATTGGCAAAGGTTTTTACCGCTTGCGATTCAGGAAAACGTGTTGGCGCGTTTTGATAAAAACGAGCAATGAATGCTTGTTCAAATTGAGGATTTATAAGGTTTACAGCAAATAAAGCGCATGAAGGACTGGTGGTGGTATCGGCATACTGTTTTACATATTCCACAAACTGTTTGTTGATGGCACGTATATCATTTTCCGCTTCTTGCATTAATGAATCTGCTTTCTCGTGGGTCTTAATTGAATCCATAATTACCTTGAAGGTGCTTAAATCGCGAACATTTTCGCGGAGGTTCACTAAAAGGCTTTTTAGGGTTTCGCTGCCTTTTGCGCCTTTAACGGTATAGTTTTCAAGGTTATTCCATTGTCCTTTGATATTGGCATTATCGCCTGGACCTAATACCAATAGAATATATTTTCCTTGTTCGAAACGAATCCGATACAAACCTTCTTCGTTGGGTTCTGCATAAACCTTGAAACGGCCTTGGGCATCCGTCTTGCCGCTATCAACCGGAATATTTTCATCAACGGCTAAGTGTTCGAGCCGAAACGATTGTTCTGGCATCGATTCGATTTGACCCTCTACCGATGTTTTTGAGGAACAAGCCGCCAGAAAAATAGCTGTACACAAGATTAGAAAAGAATGTTTCATATGCATGGCAAAAGTACATTAAAATTAGGTGTGGCTTTTACGAGGCATATCCAAAAAAAGACTCCGATATTATCGGAGTCTTTTCAAATTAAATGTTTGATTTAGCGTTGCATTCGATCGTTACCCCCCGAAGGACGGGTGGCAGGTGCCGGACGGGTTGCAGGAGCAGAAGGTGCCGGACGTGTAGCGGGTGCAGGGCGGGTAGCCGGTGCAGGTGCCGGACGTGTGGCGGGTGACGTGCTCGGTGCCGGACGCGTGCTCGGCGTGTTGTTAGGAGCTGGACGTGTGTTCGGTGTTGGGCGTGTATTGCTTGGTTCCCGATCGATTTGCGTTGGACGCGTGTTCGGTGTTGGGCGTGTATTGCTTGGTTCCCGATCGATTTGTGTTGGACGCGTGTTCGGTGTTGGGCGTGTATTGCTTGGTTCCCGATCGATTTGCGTTGGACGCGTGTTCGGTGTTGGGCGTGTATTGCCTGGTTCCCGATCGATTTGCGTTGGACGCGTGTTCGGTGTTGGACGTGTATTGCCCGGTTCCCGATCGATATTAGCCGGACGTGTGTTCGGTGTTGGGCGTGTATTGCCTGGTTCCCGATCGATATTAGCCGGACGTGTACCGCCATTATTGTCGATGCTTGCAGGTCGAGTATTGGGACGATCGGGGCGTGCATCCGGATTGAAATTGCTATTACCCGGACGAGTAACATTTCCTGTTGGGCGTGGGCGAGCAATTTCTTGTGTTAAAGGACGGCCTGTACTTGGGCGCTGACCTCCACTGGTGGTAG
>JBIKQE010000298.1:0-2541 GCA_044349815.1 Chitinophagaceae bacterium
TTACCCTACCTCTGCGAAAACCCCTCCCTCCCTCTGTGATAATCAGCAAAGGCTTGCCCTTACCCTACCTCTGCGAAAACCCCTCCCTCCCTCTGTGATAATCAGCAAAGGCATTCCTTTACCCTACCTCTGCAAAACCCCCTCTACTCATTTCTCCATTTTTATCGGATATTGCACTTGTGTTAGGATTATTCTATTTTACGGTATTACTCTTAATCGGAATCTACGCCGTAATGCTCCTCTTTTTTTTATCCGGCTGGCAACAAACACCCGAAACCCAATTACAAAAAGGTTACACCCCGCAAACGAAAGTCTGTGTGATTATTCCCGCCCGCAACGAAGCCATCCACCTACCCAAACTGCTCAACGATTTAAAAGCCCAAATCTTCCCACCCGATTTGTGGGAGTTGGTGGTGGTGGACGATCACTCCACCGACGATACACCCGCCATCGCATCGGCTTACGAAAAAGTCCGCTTGATTTCCTTGGCCGATGTAATGGGCAACGAAAAAACCGTTGCCTATAAAAAGAAGGCCATCGAAACCGCTATTCAAACTACCCAAGCCGATTGGATTATCACCATCGATGCCGATGTGCGCGTAGGACCTTGGTGGTTACACAGTTTGGTGCAAGCCATCGAAGAACATAAAACTAAATGGATTGCGGCACCGGTTCAATTCCCCAAACCAACTACATGGTTTCAGTATTTTCAATTGTTCGATTTCTTAACCATGCAAGGCATCACCGCCGCCGTTATTAGTACCCGCAGTGGTGTGATGTGCAACGGCGCCAATTTAGCCTATAACCGTCAGGCCTTCCATACCGTAAATGGGTTTGAACATATCAACCAATTGGCTAGTGGCGACGATATGTTGTTGATGCAAAAAATCGATGCCCGCTTTCCCGCTCAATCGCTTTATTTAAAACAAGCCGAAGCCATTGCAACTACCGAGTATATGCCTAACCTGCCTGCTTTCTTACAGCAACGCATTCGTTGGGCATCGAAGGCCAAACACTTCAACGACAAAAAAATACAAGCCATCTTGTTGTTGGTTTTTTTATGCAACCTTCTTTGGATTGTACTGCCCATGTTGTGTTGGATGAAAATAATTCCTTGGTTATTTTTTGTGGGCGTTATGGGCTTTCAACTTTTTATTGAATGGCGATTGCTGCAATCAGTATTGCAGTTCTTTCAACAACGTGGTTCTTTTCTCCGTTTCATGCTATTAAAAATCCTTCATGTACCCTATATTCTAGTTTCAGGATTTTGGGGTATGTTTGGCTCGTACACGTGGAAAGACCGTACCGTACAATAAACTATGTTCGACCATCGATTTCGTAAACGCTTTTTAAAAAACCGTGGTGCCGTAAGTGCCTTGGTTTTTATTGCGCTTATAACACTCCTTGCCCTGTTTGCTTATCCATTGGCTCCCGACGATGCCCCCGATGCCCACACGCTTCAAGTTGAAATTGCCGCTCGCGAACCGGGCTTCACCTTGTCGTTTATTCGTTTGTATCAAACACCGCCACAACCAACAACGTTTGTTGAATACTTGTTTCATGGTGAACCCAAAAACTATGCTTGGATTCCCATACAAGGCGAACCAATTCGTGAAGGCGATTCGGTAATTATCAATCGTTGGATGGACGATAATATAACAGAGCGCATGGTGATAGCACGCCATCAATTAAGTGAATCGAATAGCTCTAGTATTACTGTTTATAAACGCACATTTTGGTTAGGCACCGATCGCTATGGAAGAGATATGTTGTCGCGTTTGCTGTTAGGCACCCGCATTAGCTTAGCGGTGGGTTGGATTGCCGTTATATTATCGCTCAGCATAGGTTTGTTGTTAGGTGCTTTGGCTGGCTATTTAGGTGGCCTCACCGATGCGGTTATTACATGGATTATTCAAGTGTTGTGGGCCATACCCACCTTGTTGTTGGTATTTGCTATTACGTTTGTTTTAGGCAAAGGATTTTGGCAAATATTTGTAGCGGTAGGACTCACCATGTGGGTAGGCACGGCGCGTTTAATTCGTGGACAAGTATTATCGTTACGAGAAATAGATTATATCAAAGCGGCAGGCATTATGGGCTATTCCTTGCCTCGAATTATTGTTTACCATTTAGCACCAAATTTGTTGGGACCCACTTTGGTATTAGCAGCAGGTAATTTCGCGACGGCCATCCTCATAGAAGCCGGCTTGAGTTTTTTAGGAATTGGTGTTCAACCACCCACCGCTTCGTGGGGATTAATGATTAAAGAAAACTACAATTTTATAATCACCAACCGACCATTCCTGGCACTCATTCCGGGATTAGCGATTATGCTAACCGTGTTGGCGTTTAATGTATTGGGGAATGCGTTGCGGGATGCGTTGGACGTAAAACAATAACACGATACACGATTATAAGATTAAAGAATTACAGGATTATAAGATTAAAGAATTGTAAGTTCAAGTAATAAGTGCAATTTTTTGTTGTAGCACTTGTTTAGGGGTTAAATAATTAAATTTTCTTACTGGCCGGTTGTTTAAG
>JBIKQE010000078.1:0-8828 GCA_044349815.1 Chitinophagaceae bacterium
AAACACAACGAGAGAAAGACTTTCTAACCAAAACAGCCTCTGAACGATACCTCGATTTATTGCATGGCCGCCCCGAATTGGTTCAGCAAATACCCATTCAGATGATTGCCAAATATTTGGGGGTTACTGCCGAAAGCCTAAGCCGCATTCGGAAAGCCATTTCGTAATTTAGTGTGTTTGCATTCGGTTCAAGGCCGCTTTGGCTTTCTGGTCGAGCGAGTTTTTATATTCATGGCCTTTTAATTCGAGCACCCGATTGAAGTATTTTGCAGCGGCCTCGGTTTGTTTTCGGGCTTCATAAATATAGCCCATCTGCAAGGCGGCGCGAGCAGGGTAGTAGCGTGTTGTTTTGCCGGCTTGTTGCAGGGCTTGTTGGTAATATCCTAAGGCTTCATCGAATTGATTTAATTCGTCGTGTATGCGGGCTAAGCGATAGATGTATTCCAATTGATCGTCGCTCGATGTAAAACTAGACACACTGCGTGCTTTTAATACACGTAATGCGTCGGTATTGTAACCGCCGTCGTTCAATAAACGGGCCCGCAATAAATCTTTATTGGGCATTATGCCACGTTGTGCAATATGCAGGGCCTCGCGGTCGGCATCGGCCTCTGTGCCACCTTGTGTTTTTATTTGGGTTAAATACCGATTCATTTCCAAGGTGTTATTTTGTAAATACGCGGTGTAGGCCAAACTTAACCATGCATCTTTGATGTAAAATGTACTGTGGGTGGTATTCAAAAACCGTTTAAAATCGTCGGCACACGAAAAATCCAAGCGTTTCAGTTTCGCATCGCCCAATTCGTAATCCAACATCGGGAAAGCCATATACTCCGACCCGCTGGCACGTTCGCGTAAAATACGTTCCGCCGTGGCGGCATCTTTATGATTGATGGCAATATTCGCGGCAATAAAACAATTCAATAAATTATTTTTCACATCAATATTCAATTGCTTCAACAACAATTGAGCTCCATGAATATCGTTCTCTAAATAATGGGTTAAAAAAATATAATACAAGTTGCCTTCGTCGGCAAATAAACTTTTTCGGGTTAATACTTGCTTGCCCAAGCGTTGCATGCCCACCTTCATATTGCCTCGCAAACTGAGCAACTCACTAATCCATTTGTAGCCGGAGGGTATAGTGCTTATAATGGCTTCCGACGCTCCTAAAAAAATATCGGTTTCCTGAAATTCGGGAAAGCGTTTTTTATTTTCAATCAACAAGATATAAGCGCGTCTGAAATCCCATACGGCATTCCAATTGTCGCCATTCTTCGCCCGAATCATACTCCATTGTAAATGAATTAAGGCTTTGCTCAATAAGTGATAGGGCGATTGCCGATCGCCTTTTTCGAGCGCATCTAAGCGTTCGTCGGCGAGTGCTTTTCGTTGCTCAAATACCACCTTGTTTTCGTTGAACGATTGGGTAATAAAATCGTCGTAATTGTCGAGCAGCACCGTGAACAAATTCTCCGGATGCGTCTTTTTTTCAAGCGCCGTTAAGCGCCGCCCTTCATTGATTTTTCCTGCTAAAAAGGCCCGATACGCTTGTTGGCATGTTTCATTAAACGAATAGGTTTGTGCCTGCGTATCAACCACCGCAATCCGCATAACAATCAACAATACAAGCAGGCGCTTCATACCGCAAAGGTAGATGCTTTGCAGGGCAAATAGCCCAAAAAAAAACGCCGCAGTAAAACCGCGGCGTTGTTTATATTGTTTGAGTAGGCATTAAACCGTTACTCCTTCACTTAATTCATTGTCTATCAAAATACGACCGCAATGTTCGCAAACAATCATTTTCTTACGTAAACGAATGTCCGACTGACGCTGTGGCGGAATCACATTGTAACAACCACCGCACGAATCGCGTTCTACCGCAACCACGGCTAAGCCGTTACGGAAATTCTGACGAATGCGGTTATAGGCCAATAACAAACGGGGTTCAACCGATGTTTCTGCTTTGGCACGTTGTACCAACAATTCGGCTTCTTCTTTTTCCGTTTCTTCCGAAATCTTTTTCAACTCAGTGGCTTTCAACCCCAACAACTCTTGCTTGCCTGCAATCTGCTGTTCGATGTCTTCGCGCATTTTTATTTGATCGTCTTTCTCAACGTTCGCGTCTTTGATTTTTTTATCGCAGGCTTTAATTTCAAGCTCCTGCAATTCCATTTCTTTGTTGATGGCTTCAAACTCGCGACTGTTCTTCACGTTGTTTTGCTGCTTCTCATATTTCTTCAGCAATTCCTTCGCTTCAGCTTGCATATTCTTTTTGCTGAGAATATCTTCTTCAATGGTGTCAATTTCCTTGTTGATGGCATTGATGCGGGTTTGCTTCCCGGCAATTTCATCTTCCAGGTCTTTTACTTCCATGGGCAATTCGCCACGAAGACGATTGATTTCGTCAATCTTAGAATCGATTTTTTGCAAGGTGCAAATGGAAACCAGTTTTTCCTGTACGGAGAATTCTTTCGTTACTGCCATAATATACTAAAAATAAAGCACGGGATTGGTGTTCACCGCACTGAAATGGAACGCAAACTTAGGGTATTTTTTCGACAAATAGGCATAAAAAATTTCCGGTGTAAACTGCTCGCTCTCGTAATGACCAATGTCTGCAATCAAAATTCGCCCCTCGGCATCGAAAAATTGGTGATAGGTAAAATCGGCCGAAATATAGGCGTCGGCTCCCTGTTTTAGGGCATCGGACAGTAAAAATGAGCCCGAACCGCCACACAAAGCCACCCGCGAAATAGGCTTTTCGGGCAATGCCGTATGCCGAATACACGCTGTTTTCAACGATTCTTTAACCATACCCAAAAACGCCTGCGGCATCATGGGCGTTGGCAAATGGCCTATCAATCCGGCACCAATGGTTTGGTTTGTATTCGCCAAAGGCACTAGTCCGTAGGCAATTTCTTCGTACGGATGGGCCGCCCGCAAGGCCTTCAAAACCGCCCCTCGCACATGTTGTTCAATCACCACTTCTACTTTGTCTTCTTGTACAAACTCCCGTGTGCCAACCGCCCCAATAACCGGATTCGCGCCGCTTAATGGTCTAAAGGAGCCTGTGCCGGGGTACACAAAACTGCATTGGTCGTAATGGCCAATCGAGCCGGCCCCGGCGGCAAACAAGGCCGCTTCTAAGGCCTCGCGCGAAGCCTGGGGCACATACACATACAGCAGTTCCAAGGTTCTTTCCATCGGGCGCAACACGGCACAATCAAGTAATCCTAAACGATGCGCAATGGCTCCGTTCACGCCGGCAGGTTGATTGTCGAGGTTCGTATGCACGGCTATCAATGCAATTCGATGTTGGATGGCTTTAATCAGCACCCGCTCCACATACGTCTTGCCCGTTAACGATTGAATGCCTTTAAATAAAATAGGGTGGTGGGCCACAATCACATTACACCCCTTGGCAATGGCTTCGTCTACCACCGCTTCGGTGCAATCTAAACTCAGCAAGGTGGCCGTTACGGCCTGCTGTGGGTCGCCACACAACAACCTGCTATTATCGTACGATTCTTGATAGCAAAAAGGCGCCAGGCTATCCAACGTTTGTATAATATCGTTTACGGTCAACATTTTTTTAAGCGTAAATGTACAACCGAGCGCCACGCATTTTCTTTTTTAAAAAATACTCGCCCCGAAATTTGGTCAGTCTCCAAACCTTCCTATATTTGCACTCCCAAACGAACGTTTAGGATCGGTAGTTCAGCTGGTTAGAATGCCGCCCTGTCACGGCGGAGGTCGCGGGTTCGAGTCCCGTCCGGTCCGCAAAAATTAAGGTTGTCGAAAGACAGCCTTTTTTGTTTTTGGGCGTGCCCGGGCTAGCCCCCGCTCTCCTTCCACGCCCTCGCTCCCAACTCCGCCCGGTCAGGCTGCTCTGGGGTGTCCGTGTTGGCCTTCGGCGCAACACCGGCAGCCCCGCTGGTGGGCGGGGCGCCGCCCTGCACATCCTTCACGCACTATACATCGTGTTTTCTGTTCGGAGGGCTGTTCGTTGCTTCATAATGTTCGCGGCGATGATGCGCCTTCGGCGCTTAGCCCCGATTGCCGTGGAAAGCCCCCCGCCTTAGCGGGGGCTTGGAACAGAAAGCGGGGAATTGCGTTGAGGGATGTTCTGTTGATGCGCTTCTAAGGTGTTTATTCATCTTGGATACGTATTGGATTCTGTTTTAAATGCTATCTTTGGGGCATAAATAAAACCCATGAAAAAGATATTGATGTTCGCATTGCTTTTAGGTGCCATGCAACAAGCGGAGGCTAACCCCGACGACGCCAAGAAAAAAAGACATGTTCCTAAAGCGTCTAAAATTATTAATCCGAAAATAGGTTTGATGATGACGAATGTAACCGATGCTCCCGCCTTGTATAAAACCAAGGCTAAATTAGGTTTGTTGATTGGTTCCGATTTGCGTTTCGGTAAGCGCTTGTATTTTCAGCCGGGTGTGTTTTACAAGCAAGAAGGTTCGGTTTTAATTTACAACGATGGTACTGTTGAACAAGAAAATAATATCACCAAGAATTCAATTTGTGTGAAAACACAATTGGGGTATTATTTGGTGAATAAAGAAGGTTTCCGTCTTCGTATGAATGTTGGGCCAAGTTACGATGTGGCGTTGTCGCAAAAAGTAGTTTCTACGTTGAATACTTCTAGCCAAGATTGGTTTAATGCGAGTGCCTTGAATTTGGAAGGCGGACTTGGATTGGATATTTGGTTTTTATCGCTCGATGCAGGCTACACTTACGGTTTAGGCGATGCTTTTCGTAGCGGTTTATTTTCCAATACCAGTCAATTTGCTAATTCAAAATTAGTGGGCGCTTATATAAGTGCCGGTATTGTTATTCCTTATCAAAAAAAATAAGATTAGTTAAATAACGGAAAGAAAGCGTGCCTGTTGATGGCGCGCTTTTTTTTAACACCTTCGCATCATCAATTACTATACCCTACCTTTGCACCTTTGAAAAAGCTGCCTTTATTTTACTGTATGAATCACGTTAAGCTGCCCGATTTGAATGGCCTACAACGCAAGTCTGCGAGCGTATCCATGTGGTTTAGTTTGTTGTTATGGTTTGTGAGTATCGAAACGCATGCACAACGCTTGCCTGTGCATCAAGCCAATAGTTGGTTGGCATACACAGCACAAGTAAAGCTTACTCCTAAATGGGGCATTCATGGCGAATTGCAATGGCGTCAAAGTGAACTCGTTGTAAGGCCACAACAAGCACTTTGGCGGATGGCTGCACTTTATCAGGCCTTGCCTAACATACAGTGGGCCGGCGGTTTTATTTTATTGCGTAATTATCCTTACGGGGCCTATCCGGCTAAATCTGTTTTTCCTGAATTTCGTTTATGGGAGCAACTGCAAGTGAAAAATACCCTGAATCGGTGGGATACTTGGGTTCGCCTTCGCTTAGAGCAACGGTGGTCGTATACGCCTGTGCTAGTAGCTGGACAGTATACCCCGGGCGATGCGGTTTACAGCAACCGTATACGTGTTATGAATAAATGGAACCATCCACTGGCGAGGGCGTCGGTTAAAAATCCGCTCTGGTATGTATCCTTGTACGATGAGGTTTTTCTTAGTTTTGGTAAACAAGTTAAGGTGAATATGCTCGACCAAAACCGTATTGGGATGGCGCTTGGTTGTAAACGAATCAAAAATACCAATGTGGAATTAGGCTACATGTTGCAAACGATTATTAAATCGGACGGTATTCATGTTGAACAAAATCATACCATTAGTTTGGCTTGCTTTACCAACCTGAGTTTGCATTAAAAGAATAAAGAAACACGCTGTTTGGGTTGTTACAAGTGCAAATGGTAAACGTCGGTTTGGTTTCGTGGTATGCCCCGAACAATAAAGGCGCCGGGCTCTGGTATTTCTTCTACTAAATCAAATGCAGAACACGATTTAGGAAGACCTGCAAAGTAAAGCGTAAACCGATGCCCTTTGAATGGCGGTAGAAAGGTCCATTGCGGCATAATACTAATATTGTCTACCAACAGTAATTTGCTTGGTGTACCGCCCTTTAAGTCTATTAAAAAGGTGCTGGGCCAAATGCGAATTTGACTTTCAAATGCCGATTCAGGGTAATAACAATGAACAATAACTTGCGATTCATCATCGTGTTGTTGTGCTACCGATTCTTTAAGTGATTCGTCTATGGTGATATTCGGTTTGGTAATGGGCATGGTATTGGGCATGGGCTAAACTCAATTTTTAAAATTATTATTTTTTTTCTAACTGCAATCCGTTAAATTTAACCATGTGTTTTTCAGCCTCAGCCAGTTTTGTTTCTGCTACCTGCATTGCTGGTTTGGGGGTTATGGCACATAAACGGGTACGCCATCCTCGCGAGCGCCCTTTGGCATGGATTCCTATTCTTTTTGCGGTGCAGCAATTGATTGAAGGTTTTATTTGGTTGTTGGTTACCCACCAATCGAATGCCATTCCTCTTTCATGGTTATTGGGTTTATTCTTATTTTTTGCATGGGTGGTTTGGCCTATATGGGTGCCATGGGCCTCTTTGAAGGTAGAAACCAACGAAAGGAAACGAGGTTTGTTTAAAGGTTTATTATGCTTAGGGGTGTTTTTAGCCGTGGTTTCGTTGGTGCAACTTTTTTTTGCACACCCTGTGGTTACAGGCGTTCACAATCACTTGGTTTATAAATTAACGCAAATGCCTCATTGGCCTTTTTTTCAAATGGCGTTGCAAGTGATGTATGTTTTGGTAACGCTTGTTCCCCTGCTATTGTCGTCCGTAAGAGGGTTGGTAGGCTTAGGAGTAACCAATTTTTTCGCGCTCCTTATTTCGTTTTTATTCTTTGAAGAGGCATTGCCTAGTATATGGTGTTTCTTCGCTGCTTTATTGAGTTTGCAAATTTTGTTCATTATTCCTGTTTTGGAACAACGCAAACCGCATTAAAGAAATTGCATTAAGTATAAACTTCGGTAATCCTTTTCTCCGTTATTGTATTTTCTGAGTACTTCAATAAAAATCACTTTATCGTCGCTTACTTCAGCAAATAAGGTCATGCACGATATGAGTTTTTTAGCGTCGTTCGCACCAAAAATATCTTCGGCGGTTTTGCCCTCAAAAGCAAATAATGCCCTTGAAATTTCACGCAATCGAGTTCCTAAAATAGGATGTTCAATATAGGCCTTGGCTTCCGCTTTGCTATTGATGCCATAGGTTTCGCTTTCATCCGAATCTTCTAGTTCGCTCAACATAGGAAATATGTAAGCCATCCAATGGTTCCTCTTTTTGCCTTCCCGAACTTCGGCTAACGCTTGTTCGTAGGTGTTTTCTTGTATTTCAACAAAGCGTAATAAATCGAAGGGCATACTTATTTAACTACAGATAATTTCGATAAAAGGATCGGATTCGACATGTCGTATAATGCAATGCCATCTTTCAACATGGCTATTAAGGTTTGCGTATTGGCATCGGCAATTACATCTAAGAAAATTTCTCCGCTGAGGGTATTCTTTATAAGGGGCATTTCCGGGTTGCTTATGTCCATAACGTATAGTCCTTTCTCTTGGTCGCAAACGTATAAATATTGTTGGTTCAAGGCAAGTCCTAATGGGTGCGTCATGGCCACCGACTTTAACCAAATGGGTTGTTGGAGGTTGCGAATGTCGTATATCTGTAATTCGTTAATCATGGCGCGGCAAGCATTACCTCCATGAATGGTTAAAAAGGCCAAGGTGTCGTTTGCTACAACGGGGTCGCAACCATTAATGTGCATGGTCTCGCTCAGTTGTTGAGGTTGTGCCGGATTATTCAGCGAGTATATGTACATGGCTGAATTGGAGCCAATAAATAAATAATTCTTGAATGGGAAAATGGTTTCTATGGCAAATCCGATGTTTTGTTTATTCACCAATTGTGGTCCGTTGGCAGCATCTAAATCGAATACATTCAAGTTATTGGCATCTACGGTATAAAGATAGCGGCCCACAATGGTGTAACGCGCTAAGGAGCCGCCAAGACCGGTGTTGTTTCCGTTTGAACTAATATCGTTTGAGCCACCTTTCGAACAAGCACTTATGGCCAAAATGCTCATCAAGAGCATTGTTATGAAGTAATTTCTCATGGTCGTTGGCATTTAGGGTTGCTTAATACTTTTTCTGTCCAAGCAATAATCGTTCCCTTGCTAGGGTCGGGACATTCAAACCAGGCCCCCGATTGAGGCGGGTAATCTTGCGACACGCTAGGGAAAATATTCTCTATACGATGCAATACACTTACTTGAGCGGGTTGCGTAATATCAATCGATACTAAATCGCGATAATTATTGGTATACAATTTGTTTTGCCGAACACTCAACTCGCTGCATCCTGGAATGTGAATGAAACTTGTTTTAACCGGAGTGCTTCGTTGCGTTGCATCTATAACATGAATGCCCTTGCCCAATTCAACCTGGAAAATCCATTGACCATACCGGTAAATTTTGCCGGATAAAACGGTGGGTTGCGCTGAGGTGGAGTAAACATTTTTCAATTCGGTGGTGGAAGCGTATATGGGCATATACCCCCATATTTCCTTTTGACTATTGTTGGTACACGAGCTTGTGTAAAACAGACCTATTAGCAATAGGCCCCGAACAATAAATAATATATAATGTGGCATAATGCAAAGACGAGATGGGTTTTAAAAATGTTAGGTTACAAAAATAATATATCCAAAGCAGGGTTAGTACATTCTTTTAATACTAATAACAAGGATTCTCGTTCGTTGGGAAACGGTTTTAATAACAGTTCCGACCGATAAATAATGAGTAAGGTATGCGGTTCTTCAATCCACGACAA
>JBIKQE010000299.1:0-2534 GCA_044349815.1 Chitinophagaceae bacterium
GGTCCGCGACTCTTTTTAATTAGGTAATTGCCTTGTAGTGGCTTCGATATAAAACTTGCCGTATAACTCGGCATAAAGTATCCTTCTTTGGGTTCCGGAACCGATAAAAACGAAGGTGGCTCTATGGAAGAAAGCGCTTGGTCGGCTTTTAGTAAAAAGCAATGGTGGTGAGCCGATTCAATTCGTAAACCATCTTGCCCATGGTGTTCGGTATCGGTATGCGACTGAAAAACGTGCACAATTTCTTTGGGTGTGATGTACATCCCAAACAAAAGGCCCAATACGAGCGCCAGCAAACGGCGTTTCAAATCCATAGAATAAACAAAGATACAATACTAAAATAAATAAAGGGAAACCCTATCGGATTTCCCTATATACATTTCAGTAAATTGATTACTTTGCCGGAGCTGCAGTTAATATCCACGAAGCTTCGCCCTTAGCTAAGGTGTATACTACCTTGCGGTCGCCACCTGTAGGACTAGCATTGTTATCGCCTGCTTTGTATACAGGGAACTCACGTACCAATTGTTTGTTTTCAATATACACTTTATCGTGACCTTGATAACCCTCAAATAGCTTACCGGCCTTCATGTCATCTTCCAATAATTCAGGAACCGTAATGGTGCTCGTACTTTTATCGTTGTTCGATGCAATGCCAATAATACCGGCATAACCACCCGAACCTGCCACTTCGGTAATGATGTATAATTCCTCAAAACCGTCGTTGTTAATATCCGACAAGATGATGTCTTTAATTGGATCTATATCAGTAAGCGACATGTCGGTTTCTACTTCCTTTAAGCCCCTCGATGTTATACGAACATTCGACATTGAAGCACCATTTGGGTGTGTTTCTTCTACTACAAATACAATACCTGAAGCAGTTGTAAATTCACGAGTGCCGGCCTGACCGGAGTAACAGCTAAACAATAAGGTGGTGTCTCTGTAAAATGAATAATTGCCTCCTTTTTCAACCAAGGACATCGATTTGTCGGAAGATGTAAATCGCATCCCATCTGTAGACGAATCAACTAACAATTCCATCTGTGAGGAGTCCATAATAAGTGTAACACGATCATAATCGCCCTGTTCACCTAGAAAAATTAATTTAACGGGTCCGCGACCACCATCACAAGAAAGCGTAAGGGTATCGGTGTTTACCACTTCGGCTAATTGACCCTGATCTTTTTTAGAGTTACTATCGTTACAAGCTATAAAAAGCAAGAAACTAGCTGCGCATGTCAAGAATAAGTACTTTTTCATTATTAGAAGGTTTAATTGACTTACAAAGATGCAACAACGAAACGGGAACTACTACTTTTTTTTGTTAAAGACTAACAACTGAATTCAAATAAATAAGATGATTACACAAGAGTACAATTGATTTATTATTTACTTTGCTTAGCCATGAAAAACAATCAGCCTTGGGTACTTGCATCAAAATCGCCACGACGCCACCAATTAATGGCGATGGCCAATATTCCGTGCGAAATTATTACTAAAGAAACCGAGGAAGTATACCCCGATTACCTTCTAGCACAGGATGTGCCCATATATTTAGCGGAACTAAAAGCTTTCGATATGGCCAAAGACTATCCTGAACGAACTATTTTAGCCGCAGACACCTTGGTTTTACTGAATAACAAAATACTGGGGAAACCTCAGAATCGGGAAGATGCCATTGCCATGTTGCAACAATTATCGGATCAAACCCATACAGTTGTTACGGGTGTTTGTTTATGGAATAAAAGTGAAAAAATCAGTTTTTCAGACCAAACCAGTGTTCGGTTTCATGCATTAAGTCTTGCTGACATAGAATTCTACGTAGATCACTACAAACCCTACGACAAAGCCGGCTCCTATGCCATACAAGAATGGATTGGAGCTGTTGCCATTGCATCCGTTCATGGTTGTTTTTATAACGTAATGGGCCTTCCTATAAGTCGGGTTTATGCCCTTTATGCAAAAAAATAATTTTCTGCCCTTCGCCACGGAAACATCGTGTAATTTTGCATCGAAAATTAAATACGCCACATGGCAATCACAGACTTTGACCCCAATTCGATTGGGATTTCCTCGAACAATATTTTTGGCTTACCCACCAACGAAGACAATGCCAAACTCGTTATCATTCCAGTTCCATGGGAAGTCACCGTGTCGTACCGCAATGGCACCTCCAAAGCACCTGAAAAGATTGCCGAGGCTTCATACCAAGTTGATTTGTGCGATTTAGATGCCATGAACTTTTGGAAAGAAGGTTATTATATGCCGGAACCCAACAAGGATATTATTAAGAAGAACGATTTCCTTCGCCATTGTGCCGAACTCATTATTTCGAATTTAAGTGAGGGCAACGCAACCATCGATAATCAGCAATTGAGCCGCAAACTGAATGAAATCAATAAAGGCGGATTAGAACTCAAAGAAATGATTCGTCAACAAGCCCTTGACCTTTATGCCAAAGGGAAATATGTAGCCTTGTTGGGTGGCGACCATAGTACCCCTTTAGGTTTGATGATGGCCGCCGGGGAACA
>JBIKQE010000300.1:0-2519 GCA_044349815.1 Chitinophagaceae bacterium
GAGAGTGTTTTCATGGAATCGAATTCGTTCAAACTGAGGCAAGCCGCCTCAGCGGGCGTAAAAGTACGCTAGAAGCGGGATTGCACAAAAATTGGTGTGGGTAGATCAAGGGCATGCCCTTGATCTACGATGACGACGTTTGAGGTTCGGAAGAAAAAGCCGATGAAGATTCTTTTGCTGAGTGGCTGCCGTGCCTGTAGGGCTTGGTGCGTGGCCGCAGCGAAGCGAAGGCCACCACCGTAGCGAAGCGAAGCCCGGAAGGGACGGATAGTGGATGAAGAAAGAACGGACGATGACAGCCCCTAAAAAGAGACTCAAACAAACACGTAGCTATTTTTTTGGCACTGTTTTCATTTGAATAATGTCTACTAAAAAGGCAAACGCCATCGAGAAATAGATATAGCCTTTCGGAATGTTTACGTGAAAGCCTTCGGCTAATAAGGCCACGCCAATCATCATTAAAAAGCAGAGTGCCAGTATTTTAAACGAAGGGTGTTTGGTAATAAATTGGCTTATAGGTCGAGAGGCCACCAACATAATGAGCACGGTTACAATAACAGCGGTGTACATAATCCAAAGTTCATTCACCATCCCTACGGCGGTAATGATAGAGTCGATTGAAAATACCAAATCGAGCACAATCACTTCGGCCAGCATTTTCGAAAAACTTACTTGCTGGGGTATTGCCGGCTTTTCTTCGTTGGCTACTTCCGATTTATGATAAATTTCGCGGGTGCTTTTGTATATCAGGAACAAACCACCACCAATTAAAATAAGTCCTTTACCCGAAAACGATATGCCCATGAACTCAAACAAGGTGGCATCTAATTTTAAAATCCACGCCACGAAGGCTAAGAGGGCCAAACGCATTAGCATGGCCAGGCCAATACCCCAGTAACGCAATTGATTGCGTTGATGTTCGGGGAGCTTATCGGCTAAAATGGAAATAAAAATAATGTTGTCGATGCCTAGAATTACTTCCAGCGCAATTAAGGAAAGTAAGGGAACAAGAACGTCAATCATATTCTAATTTAAAAAGGGTTTTATATGTAAAGCTATTTGATTGATTGAATTTTGTAATGATTTAATGCGTAAAAATCACTTCGTTGTTCGGCACCCTGAATCGTGGTCCCCAAATGCCTTCTTCGGTTCCTTTGCCTACTGCTACAATCATATTGATTTCAGCGGCACGGGGCAAGTTCAACAACCGCTTTACGCGTTTTTCATCGAAGCCTTCCATGGGACAAGTATGAAATCCTTCCGCAGCAATGGAAAGCATAAAGGTTTGTGCTGCTAAAGCGCATGATTTATGTACTACTACTTGAATCTTGGCCAAGCCACCTGTTCGAAAAAACGGTTTTCGGAAGCCCATAAAAAAACTGATGCTTTTTCTTAACAAGGTCATGAATCCGAACGGGTCTACCGTGTATACCAAGGGCATAATTTTTCCGTAATAGGCCATAGTGGATTGTTGTGCTTTGGTTGGCTCACCCACGATGGTGCTTTTGATGTTGTTTAAATTCCATGCGGCGCGTTCGCGCCATTTGTCGCGACGGGTAACAAACACCACCAAATGCTTGGCGGTTTTAGCAGCGCCTTGGTCTAAACACAAAGGAATATACTTGGCTCGTTCCGCGTCCGATTGTATCCAATGGAATTCCCACAGTTGCATGTTGCTGCTGTTGGGCGATAATACGGCGCGTTCTAAACTCCGTTGGATTACTTCGTTGGGCACGTCAATGGCAGGGTCGAAAGCACGGTTCGAGCGGCGGTAATTAACTATGGTTTGAAATTCGTTGGATAACATGAGGTTTGTGATTTTAATGTATGTTGGTTGGCTTGTATGTTCGTATCAAAGGTAAATTATTTTGAAGATAGCTTGTTATTTGCTTATTACAAATCCAACACAATACGTAAATTTTGTTGAAGGGTTTTTATTTGCTCGTTCGTTAAAGCCCCTAATTTGTTTATTAATCGCGTATTATCAATGGCCCGAATTTGATCCACTAAAACATCGGAAGGTTTATCGAGTTGATTTTTGCGTAAATGAACACGCAACAAGTGAATGTCTTTATTAACGTTGCTTGTAATTGGACAAACCAAGGTAGACGGATGTAATTCATTCAATAGATTGGTTTGAATAATCACTACCGGACGGGGCTTACCCGTCTCAGTGCCCATCCTTGGATTTAAATCGGCCAACCAAATATCGTATTGCTTAATCGTCATCCATCATTTTTTCAAATTCATAAAGGGCCTTCATCGACTCCATACGCGTCAATGAAGATTCTTTTTCCAATTGCTTTTTTAAGAGACGACGTTGCTGATATAAATTATACATCGCAAGGGCTTCGTTGATATACCGATTACGTGCGAGTTTTAACTTGGACGATATTTTTTCAGTTTCATCAAAAATGTCGTCATCCAGTTTTAATGATAGCGTTTTCATAGTGATTCGTTTTAGCAAAGGTATATACTAATTGTATATACTTTAATGTACTTGATTAATAAGGTTACTT
>JBIKQE010000079.1:0-8774 GCA_044349815.1 Chitinophagaceae bacterium
CTTTCGGTTCAAAAATTCGGTTGAGGGCATCCACAATAGCGCCTTTCCATCGGTCGATACCCAACGACATAGTTTGCATTACAAAATAATCGTTGAATTTATCGATGATAAGGGCGGGTAACCCATCGGCTTCACCAAACACCAAGCGACAATTTTCAATGTAACCTAATTTTTTACGGTATTCCCAACAGGCGGCAATGCGGCGGTGAAAGAATTCCGCATCAATGGTTTCGTTCATATCGCGGGTAAGCAAACGCACCTGAATTTGCGAGGCCGCATTATAATACCCTTTCCCAATGCCTTGTCCTTTCGCATTAAAAACACTTACAATATCGCCATTGGCAATGCCATCGTCGGCCCGTTCAATTTCGTTACCATAAATCCACGGATGTCCCTTTTGAACGCGATCCGCAATGCGTTGTCGTAAATGTACTGTTGGCATAGAGGCGCAAAGATATAGCGAGCAACATCAAATTTTGTTCGTTCCTTCAATTTCATTATTTTTGCCTCCGCTTTTGCAAAAAAGCGTTTATGAGCGGGACGTAGCTCAGCCCGGTTAGAGTACACGTCTGGGGGGCGTGTGGTCGCTAGTTCGAATCTAGTCGTCCCGACCTAAAAAAACCATCTTGCAAGAGGTGGTTTTTTTTATTAGAAGCGCATCGGCATCGCTTTCATCTTCAGTCGTCTTGCTGTTCGCTCCAAGGTTGGCTCGTGCCTCGCCAACGCTTTCCGCTACCATCAAGGCTATTTTTCAGGGCCAGAACCATTATTCAGCTTTTTCAGCTCCCTCACCGCATTGTTACTCGCCAAGGTGGTATGCAAATTCGTTGTGGCATCCTCGCTCTTCTCCGCATCGTCACTCGCCAAGGTGGTTAGTAATAACATTTTGGCGATATAGCAAGGACGTTGCGGGTATCCTATTCTAGATATATCGTAATCTCATAAACGTAACCATCATGCCGAAGGCATCTACTCTATACCTCTGCGATAAAACCTTACTTCCTCTGTGAAAAAAACCTTATTTCCTCTGTGATGAATCGTATTCCATGCCGAAGGCATCCACTCTATTCCTCTGTGAAAAAAACCATATTTCCTCTGTGATGAATCGTATTCCATGCCGAAGGCATCCTCTCTATTCCTCTGTGAAAAAAACCATATTTCCTCTGTGATGAATCGTATTCCATGCCGAAGGCATCCACTCTTTTTCTCTGTGAAAAAAACCTTATTTCCTCTGTGATGAATCGTATTCCATGCCGAAGGCATCCACTCTTTTTCTCTGTGAAAAAAACCTTATTTCCTCTGTGATGAATCGAATTCCATGCCGAAGGCATCCACTCTATTCCTCTGTGAAAAAAAACTTATTTCCTCTGTGATGAATCGTATTCCATGCCGAAGGCATCCACTCTATTCCTCTGCGATTGAAATCACAATAAGCTATTGCCCAACCACCGATTTATACAACTTTTCATAAGCTGGTATAATGGCGTCAATATTAAATCGTTGCGCTTGGTTCAACGCATTCTGTTTGAATTGGTTCAGTTTAACTTCATCGCTCAACAAGTCAATACTATGCGCTGCCATAGCTTCAATATCGCCAACGGGAGTTAAGAATCCCGTTACGCCGTGGATGTTGATTTCCGGTATACCACCGGCATTGCTCGAAATTACCGGTACCTGACAACCCATGGCTTCCAAGGCCGCCAAACCAAAACTTTCGTAAGCACTCGGTAACAAAAATAAATCGGTAATCGACAACAATTCCTCCAGTTTTTCTTGTTTTCCCAAAAAGCGTACATCATCGCAGTGCTTTCCTTCCCGTACTATTTGTTCAATGGCAGGTCGTTCAGGACCATCACCAATCATCAATAATTTAACAGGCATTCTCTCCCGTACTTTTTGGAATACAGCCACCACATCTTCAACCCGTTTTACTTTACGAAAGTTAGAAACATGGGCCATGATTTTTTCGCCTTGTGGCGCCAACAATTTTCTAAAATGTTCCTTGTTCGTTAAGGAAAAACGACGAATATCTACGAAGTTTGGAATAACATGAATTTCCTTTTCAATCACAAACGAACGTAAAGTCTCATTGCGCAGGTCTTCAGAAACCGCCGTAATGGCGTCCGATTCATTGATTGAAAACGTAACCACCGGTTCATACATCTTGTCTTTACCCACCAAGGTAATATCGGTACCATGCAGGGTAGTGATGTACGGAATCTTGATGCCTTTTTTAGCCAAAATTTGTCGGGCTAAATAGGCCGACGAAGCATGTGGTATCGCGTAATGTACGTGCAATACATCGAGGTTATGGTTGCTAATTACATCCACCATAGTCGACGATAAGGCACTTTCGTAAGGAGGAAAATCAAACAAGGGATAAGCCGGAACTGTCACCTCATGATAAAAAATATTCGGGTGGAAAGCCTCCAAACGAACAGGTTGTTGGTAGGTAATAAAATGAACCGTATAGCCTTTATCGGCAAGGGCCTTTCCGAGTTCTGTTGCCATTACACCGCTTCCGCCAAAAGTAGGATAACATACAATGCCAATATTCATGAGCTTTTTCAGTTGAACTACAAAGGTAGTAGAATTGGCGATAAGCCCCATTATCGCTTGTTTATTGGCCTTAAATGTTATCGAACGCTATAAAAGCCTTATATTTGTCACTTGCCCTCGACAAACCCTAATTCCTTGACAAGCATCATAAAATACATCTATAATCACGGCAGCGACGAAGTAATTCGACGCGGGAAACGCATATTTCTCACCAAAGGGGCTGTTCTACAACGTCGCGATGAACTAACCGGTCAATTGTTGTTTAAAGTACGTAACGACCAATACCATACGCAATATGCGGTAAGTATCTCCAAATACAACGATCCCGAAAATATTCAGGCTCGTTGCGCTTGTCCTTACAATATGGGTATTTTGTGCCGTCACGAGGTGGCCGCCTTGTTTCAGCTCAGCGATATGCTGCAGCACAATACCCTCGATGCGGGTAGTATGCAGTTCAACCAACACCATACCGTTATTCGGATGGTGGGTATTGATTTGAAAACCCTCAGCTTATTTATATCGTCGTATTTGTACGAGGAAGCCGCTCGTATTGAACAGCAAGAAAAAGCCAGTATTCTATCGGCCGGCAACGATGTGGTAAAGGCCGAATACCGTATTGGAAAAGAAGTGTTTACCTTGAGTTTACGTTACAACGACGATAAAACATACGATACATCCTGTACCTGTACCGAAACGAAACATCCTTTGTGCGTGCACAAAGTGGCTTTGTTTTTGCAGTTATTACACGCTTATGGGGAACATTATTTCGATAGCATTCGCGATTGGCAAGCTCAAAAAAATAAATTGCTCGGTTTATACGGTTTTAGTTTAAACGACGATCTTACCGGTAAATTCGAATTTGAGTACCGCGAAGGCAAACCATTTCTAAAAGTACTCGATACGCGCTTAAGGAAAGTAAACGAAGCAGGCTATTCGCCTTATCGCTTACCCAGCATAACCCAAACTGCCGATACAAGCACGGCGAAGCCGTGGGGCATCGTAATCAATTTGCAGGAAAAAGAATTTCCGTATTTTAAACTCGATGTTATTGAAGGTGAAAAAGGACCAAAGGGTTTAATAGGTAGTACCACCGTAATCGAATTAAGTAAAAAACTGCAACAACAAGGGTTAAGCGATGCCGAAAAAGAATGCTTAAATGGCCTTCGGAAATTGCAACGTACGGAGTTGGATAAGTACATGGCGAAGAATTCGTCGTTTGGCGATTTGTGGGGCAATATCACGTCGCACAACGAAGACGATAACGATGAAACTCGACAGTTGATGTACGGTTATTTACATCCGAAACTACTTCAATTGTTCAATCGCTTGAACGACGATATTCCCTTATATATTTTGCCTATAGGAAAACCATATCGTACGTCTTCTTTAATACCCTCTACCTATCGGCATCATAATGTATACCCGAGAGTGCAGGTTACACGTACCGGTAAAAAATACCAACTAGAAACTTCGTTACAAGTTGATGATGAATGGTACACGTTATCGCAAAATGCTGTTGCTTCCAGTTTATTATTTGTTCAAAACGATTTGGTTTTTTTACTCAATAAACCGGCCGATGCCTTGGATATTGATTTCTTAAAAAAATACGAACACGTAAGTGCCGATGCTTGGAATGGTGTGTTGCAAAGCCATTTAATACCTATGAGTAAACGCTTGGAAGTAGACTTCCAAGCGGGTTTAATACAAAAATTACAAGCCAAAGAACCAGGTAAGGCCGTTATACTCAAAGAACAAGGAACCTATTTTATTATTCAACCCGCCTTCGATTACGATGGCGAATTATTGGTTTGGAACGACGAAAAGTTGTTTACTCGTTTCGATGATGGCCGCATGTTGGTGATGGAACGCGATACCTTATCGGAAAAAGTGTTTGTTGATTTTATTGAAAGTCTCCACCCACATATCCGAAAGCCTGAATATGAATTTCATTTTGCCTTGCCCGGCAAACAAGCGTTAAGTCAAAATTGGTTTTTCCGCTTTTACGAACAAATGCGCGAGCAACATGTAAAGATTTATGGATACGAGAACTTAAAACATTTTCGCATTAATGAAGCGCGACCGAATACACGCGTAGTGGTATCGTCGGGACAAGATTGGTTTGATACGCAAGTTGATATCGATTTTGGTGGACAAAAAGTGTCGCTCGATGTGATACGCAAGTTGATTACCAAAAAAGAAAATTTGGTACCCCTTGGCGATGGTTCCTTGGGTTTGTTGCCCGAAGAATGGCTAGAGAAATTCTCCTTGCTATTTAAAATGGCTACACCCGATGGCGATAAATTACGGGTGAGTAAATACAACTTTACCGTTATTGATGAACTGCACGATTTAATTGACGATGAAGTAATTCTGCAAGAATTGGCCGAGAAAAAGAAAAACCTGCTGGAATCGGATATGGCTGAATTCAACCAAACACCGATACCGCTTGAAATTCAAGCCACGCTTCGGCCTTATCAAGAATCGGGCTTCCGTTGGTTAGCTTATCTCGACCATATTGGTTGGGGCGGTTTATTGGCCGACGATATGGGTTTGGGTAAAACCTTACAAACGCTTACGTTTCTACAACACGTTAAAAACAAGCAAGGTCACTTGCACGCCATGGTGATTTGTCCAACCACCTTGATTTACAACTGGGAAAACGAAATCGGCAAGTTTGCTCCCGATCTAACCTATATTTTGCACCATGGTAATCAACGCTCGCAAGATATGCGTTCTCTTTTGCAGTATAATATCATTATCAGCACCTATGGTACGGTACGGAGCGATTCGCCCCGGATGGTAGATATGCCCTTCGATTATGTGATATTGGATGAGTCGCAAACCATTAAAAACCCCGTTAGTAAAACAGCGAAGGCTGTACACTTATTGCCCTGTAAAAATAGAATTGCCTTGAGTGGTACACCGATGCAAAACAATACGTTCGATTTGTATTCGCAGATGCATTTTTTAAATCCGGGTATGTTAGGTACCAAAGAATTTTTCAAAGAACAATTTGCCAAACCTGTCGATAAATTGCAAGACGAGGATACAAAACGCCAATTACGCCGATTAGTGTTCCCGTTTTTGCTGCGCCGTACCAAAGAACAAGTGGCTAGCGATTTGCCCGAAAAAACCGAAATGACCTTGTTCTGCGAAATGGAACGAGAACAACGCGCCGTTTACGAAATTTATCGCGAACGTTATCGATCGTTCATTATGGGGAATATTGAAACCCAAGGCATACAAAAATCGCAATTCGCTATTTTGCAAGGCTTAATGAAATTGCGACAAATTTGCGATTCGCCCGCGATTTTAAATGAAGCGATACCGTATGAAAACCATTCGGTTAAATTGCAAGAATTGATTCGCGAATTAACCGAGAACATCGGTTCGCATAAAGCCTTGGTGTTTTCGCAGTTCCTTGGTATGTTGGGATTAATACGCACCGAATTAGAAAATCGGGGCATCAAATACCAATATTTCGATGGCAGTTATTCGGCCCAAGAACGCGAAACCGCTATTCGCGATTTTCAAGACAATGACGCATGCTCGGTGTTCTTAATTTCGTTGAAGGCTGGGGGAATGGGTTTGAATTTGACAGCGGCAGATTATGTTTACATCGTGGATCCATGGTGGAACCCGGCCGTAGAACAGCAAGCTATTGATCGGACACATCGTATTGGCCAAACCAAAAATATATTTGCTTATCGCATGATATGTAAAGATACCGTGGAAGAGAAAATTATGTTATTGAAAGACAAGAAAAATGCCTTGGTTAAAGACATTATCAGCGACGATCAGAACGTAGTTAAAAACCTTACCCGCGAAGATGTTGAGTTTTTATTTAGTTAATTGATAGAGTATGGACCCGTTACAGCGACCCCTTGAGCGTTTGATTCAACAGCGAGTGCCTTTTAAATCGCCCAAGGCCCGTGTTGAAGTTGGTTTAATGATTTTAGCTGGTATGTTGCAACACGACATGAACCGATACTTTAAACCATTTGGCATAACACCACAGCAGTACAACGTATTGCGGATTTTGCGTGGTCAATATCCTACCGCAGTACCTATTAATTTAATTAAAGAACGTGTAATCGATAAGATGTGCGACGCTTCGCGCATTGTAGATCGTTTAGTTAAATTGAACTTGGTTGAAAAAAACATCAATACCCGCGACAAACGCGTGGCCGATGTAGTAATTACAAAAAAGGCACTAAGCTTAATGGAAGAAGTAGATGCCCAGTTTTACAATAAAAATTGTGTAGCGTATACTTTAAACGAAACCGATACGGAATTGTTTAATGAACTCATCGATAAGATGCTGGCCTCGCGGGTTTAGTATTGATGCAAGGAATTTATGGCTTGCTCTAATCGTGCTTTGGCCATAAACTGTTGTTCCAATTCAATGGCAAATGGCACGGGCGTGTCGAGACTGGCACAACGTACAATAGGCGCATCCAAATATTCGAAACAATGTTCGCTAATCCATGCTGCAATTTCGCCACCCAATCCACCAATTAAAGTGTCTTCGTGCAACAACAATACTTTTCCGGTAGCTTTTACGGCCTCACGAATTGCATCGTAATCGAGTGGTAACAAAGTACGTAAGTCGAGTATGTTCAACGAAACAGCAGGATGTTGTTCTTGATAAGTGGTGGCCCAGTGTACACCCGCACCGTATGTAATTACACTCACATCGGTACCGGCTTTCACTAAATGGGCTTTCCCAATTTCAATGGTATAGTAACCCTCGGGCACAGGGCCTGTGATGCTTCTGTAAAGGGCTTTATGTTCGAAGAACATAATTGGATTTGGATCGTTAAAGGCTTCAATTAAGAGTCCTTTTGCATCGTACGGATTAGACGGATAAACCACTTTTAAACCGGGGGTATGGGTAAACCACGCTTCGTTGCTTTGCGAATGAAAAGGACCTGCTCCAACACCGCCACCGGTTGGCATACGAACTACTACATCGGCATTTTGTCCCCAACGATAATGAATTTTAGCGAGGTTATTGATGATTTGGTTAAAGCCTACCGTTACAAAATCGGCAAACTGCATTTCCATCATGGCTTTGTGGCCTTTAATGCTGAGCCCGAGCGCGGCACCAATAATGGCGCTTTCGCAGAGTGGCGTATTGCGCACGCGTTCTTTGCCAAAACGTTCCACCATGCCTTCGGTTACTTTAAAGGCCCCACCATATTCGGCAATGTCTTGCCCCATCAATACCAAATTCGGAAACCGTTTCATGCTTTCGTCGATAGCTTCGCTGATGGCCTGAATAAACTTCATATCGCGCGAAGGCGTCGATTGGGTGTTGGTTGTTACGGAAGTATGCGGAGCATATACATCTTGCAGTTCCAGGGCTAAGTTGGGTGTTACAGGTGGTTCTGCAAAACCTCGTTCAAGGTGATCTTCTATGAGGGTTTTTAATTCGGCCCGAATAGCATTTTGTTCTTCTGAAGAAAGTACGCCTGTTTCGTGCAGAAAGGCTTCGTAGTTTTTAACGGGATCTTTTTCGCCCCATATATCAAACAATTCTTTAGGAACATATTTAACGCCACTGGCTTCTTCGTGACCACGCATACGGAAGGTCATGCACTCAATTAAAATGGGTTTTTGTTCCTTGATGCAATATTCGCGCGCATTTTTTACTTCGTGGTAAACCTCTAAAATATTGTTGCCATCAATAATGCGTGTTTCCATGCCGTAGCCAATTCCTTTATCGGCAATTTGTTTGCAAATAAATTGTTCGCTACTTGGCGTGCTTAAACCATACCCATTGTTTTCAACAATAAAAATAACGGGCAAGCCCCATACAGCGGCTACATTGAGGGCTTCATGAAAATCGCCTTCGCTGGTGGCACCATCGCCACTGAAGGCAAGCGATACTTTGTTTTCTTTTTTTAATTTGTGGGCGAGGGCAATACCATCGGCAATGGCCAATTGCGGACCAAGGTGCGAAATCATACCACAAATGTGGTGTTCGTTGCTGCCAAAATGGAAACTACGTTCGCGGCCTTTGCTATATCCTTTTTCGCGCCCTTGCCATTGCATAAACAATTTATCGAGCGGCATATTACGACCTGTAAATACGCCTAAATTGCGGTGCATGGGCATAATGTATTCATCGTGCTCGAGTGCAAGGGTTGCTCCCACCGCTACTGCTTCTTGTCCGATGCCACTGAACCATTTACTAATACGTCCTTGCCGCA
>JBIKQE010000301.1:0-2512 GCA_044349815.1 Chitinophagaceae bacterium
GCGACCGATGCGAATACGTACAACTTGAATTCGACTACACCTTAATGAACGATGTGATGCGTTGCCTAAAACCTTACAATATCCCCATCGTTTCGCAAGAACAAGGCCTCTTTTGCACACTCAAAATAGGCATCCCCTTGCGTGTTCTCGAAACCGTGAAGAGCAAGTTGCAAGAACTGCGTAGCTTATACATCACAGACTTAAGCAACGAATAACTTTTTCGAAGCGCATCTGCATCGCCTTCTTCAACGCTCTTCCCGTGTTCCGCTCCTAGCCCTCGGGGGCACTGTTCCCTGAATCTGTTTCTGTTCCTGATTCTCCCTCGGGGCTATCCACTACACCCGGGGCTATTTTTTGATCGTCGCCATCTTACCTCAGCCAAGTCAACATGTATGTTTACGCATGCATGGAGAGAAAAAAATATCGGCTGTTTACACTGCTGAACAATGCGTGCGACGCTGAAGGAATAGCCCCGGCTGCAGCGGAAAGCCCGCATCCGCGTCAAGCGGAGAGGACTTGCAGCGAAAGACGGGAAGAGCGTTGAAGAAAGTGATTAGTTGCGCTTCAAAAAAATTTAATCTTCGCCCTCGGCACCAAAGCCATCGTCGGCTTTATTCATAATGAGGTTGAATATTTTTTGGGGCTGACGGTAGATGTTTTTATTGAACTTGTTCCCTAAAATAATGATGGTGAAATTATCTTGAATGAAGCGATAAAAACAGGTATTGTTGCCGTGCCACCAACCATTGTGATACACAATTTTTTGTCCATCGGGGTAGTTTAGCATGCGCCAACCGAGTCCGTAATTTTTTACGCCCGCCGCTTCAAAACTATACGGCCGGAACGCCTCTTCGAGGGTGGATGGTTTAATGAGTTTGCCGGCATAGAGGGCTTGATCCCATTTGTATAAATCGCGCACGGAGCTGTAAACGCCTTTGTCGCCCCACACCCCGTCGTGGTGCATATCGGGTTCTTTCAACCACGAGCTTTTGTAGCAGTAGGCTTGTGTACAAGTCGATTCTTTTTCGGGGTCGTGTACCACGGTACAATCCATACCGAGTGGCGTAAAAATAAATCGGCGCATAAAGTAATCGAACCTATACCCGCTTACGCGTTCAACCACGGTAGCCAACAACGCGAAATTCGAGTTGGAATATTTGAAATGGGTATTGGGCTTGAACAACAATTTAGGTTTGAGGGTAGCGAACAGTTTAACTACATCGTCGTTGTTTAAGAAGAGTTTATTCTTGGGTTTGGCGGCAAAGTGAATATAATCGGGCAAGCCACTACGGTGATTCAACAACAAGCGAATGGTGATACTGTCGTACGGAAATTCGGGAATATATTTTTTTATGTTGTCGTCGAGTTGCAAGAGGCCTTTATCGTAAAGCAATAATATAGCGCCAGAGGTAAGTGTTTTGGAGGTAGAGGCCAATTGACTTTGTGTTTCGGGCGCCCAGCGAGCCCCCAATTCTTTATCGCTAAAGCCATAGTAGCGTTCGTACAGCACTTTACCTTTATATCCAATTAATACGCTTCCATTAAAGCCGGCGGCAATTTCGCGCTTATAAAATGTATCTAAGCGGTAAATCATGGCTTTCATTTCGGGGGTGGTGGTGTCGGTGTACTGAATAAGTACTTTACCAAAACGCGGACCATCCTCGAGGGGGTTGGGCGCTTTGCCATTGAGTGTACACGAAACGCCACCTACCAACACGGCAAGCAGAAATAGCCATTTACCTAGTTTAGACCCCATAACGACAAATATAACGGACGGGGTGTGGTCTGCTACGTTAAAATATTAAGAATCCTGTGTATAAAAAATGGGGTGTGTGCTTATAAGCGACTTATGCCTTGTGTGGGGTCTGTAAAAAATGCGTCCATTCGTCTAATTGTTTGTTTTTCAACACGCGTGGGAACTTGTTCATAGCGCCAAATTTACCGGTGGCATGTAAGAAATCAATAAACCGTTGCGAGGGTAACACGGTAATAAACAAATGGGGCAAGGCGGATGTGCGTTCAACGGCATAATCGTCGTTGATTCGGCAAAGGGTTTCATCGATGCTTTTCAACATAGCCTCCGGCGAAACCGATGGATCGTCGCAGCCAATATACCATTGGTGAGCAAAGAGGCCTTCGTGCAAATACCCGGCCACTGTAAATTCCTTAACCGTGATATTCAAATTACGTTGCAATTCATCGATGGCCTTGTTCATGTTGTCGATACTGAGGTGTTCGCCACATAAACTCATGAATTGTTTGGTGCGCCCCACAATAATAAATTCGCTGTGTTTAACCGACGTGAATTTGACCACATCGCCAATTACATAACGCCAAGCGCCCGAGCAGGTAGATAATACCACAGCATATTCTTTATCTTCAACCACTTCATGAATTAAATACGAACGCGCATCTTGTTTAATTTCGCCATCGTCGGTAAAACAAGCTTCATTAAAAGGAACAAATTCGTAAAAAATACCATTGTTTAAAATGAAGCGGATACCGGGCGTAT
>JBIKQE010000302.1:0-2509 GCA_044349815.1 Chitinophagaceae bacterium
CAGTAAAACAAAATGGTCTCACGTGTCACATTGGTCCCACAAACACCAGAGCTTTTTTTGGGACTAGTGCGACTCGTGCGACAAGTGAACAAGCTATCCTATAATTCTATAATTCTTTAATCGTGTAATCGTATTTTCCTGCAATTCTTTAATTCTTTAATCGTGTTTTCCTGTAATTCTTTAATCCTGTTTCTCACTTAAATTGTTGAAAATTGTTCAATCGCTCAAGGGCTGCCGTGCCTGTAGGGCTTGGTGCCCGCTGAAGCTTTGCGGAAGCGGGTACGGGAGCGTAGCGGACCCCGAAAGGGACGGATAGTAGCTGATGAGGGTAGTTCGCTGACAGCCCCAAAAAGAAATAATGCTTTAATATCAAAGACTTATTTCTACCTCAGGGTTTTCGACTTTTACGGCGGCTATGAAGCCATCAATATCCTTCGGCGAAATCCAGGTATGGTTGTATTTTTTGTACGTTAATTCCAAGCGATGGTTCGATGTGGCGGGTGCACTCAGCCATGTTTTTACTTTTCGAATTTTTCGAATTTCTTTCACGGGAAAAGATACTTTTTGCCAGCCACTTCGGATGTACAAAACGCCGTGTTCGATGCGATAATGGATGTTCCAATAATCGAACAACATAAAGAATAGGCTCACTAATGGAAATAGTAAATCAACCCAATTGAATTTGTCGTTAAAGGCCCACGCTAGTAAGGCCAAAATGGCAATTTGAATAAATACAACCACAACAATTGGGGTGTAATTTTTTTTCGATTCAAATTGGATTGCATGATTTTCCATGGCGATATGATTTATAATTCCACACAAATATTCTTCGGTTCGGTAAAAAACTTCAGGGCATCCCAACCGCCTTCGCGACCTACACCGCTGTTTTTTACGCCGCCGAATGGTGTGCGTAAATCGCGCAACAACCAGGTGTTGATCCACACAATACCGAAATTCAAATGCAAGGCCAAGTGATTGGCTCGGGTGATGTGTTGCGTCCACAAGGTAGCGGCTAAACCATAGTCGGTACTGTTGGCTAAGGCGAGGGCTTCTTCGTCGGTATCGAAGGGTTGTATGGTTACTACCGGACCGAAAATTTCTTCTTGATTGGTTTTGCAATGTTGTGGTAAGCCTTCAATCACGGTGGGTTGCACAAAATAACCGTTTGCACAACGTCCTTCAGGATGCACGGCTTCGCCACCGCATAAGATGGTGCCGCCTTCTTGTTTGGCTAAGGCAATGGCGTTCATGATTTTATTGAAATGCAATTCGCTTACTACCGCGCCTTGTCGGGATGTATCTAATAATGGATCGCCCACCGTTAAGCTTTTCACGCGCTCTACAAATTCGGTTTTGAATTTCTCGTACACGGAACGCTCCACTAAAATGCGACTGCCACACAAACAAATTTGTCCTTGATTGGAGAAGGAACTTTGCACCACGGTTTTCATCATTTTGTTCCAATCGCAATCGGCGAAAATGATGGCGGGATTTTTGCCGCCTAATTCCAAGGATAATTTTTTAAACATCGGTGCGGCAACCGATGCAATGTGGGCACCGGCGCGCGTGCTTCCGGTAAACGAAATGGCTTTGATAGCAGGATGCGCTACAATGGCGGCCCCGCAGTTCGGTCCATCGCCGTGTACAATATTGAATACGCCTTTGGGGAGGCCGGCCTCTTCGCACAATGTTGTGAGCAAATGCGCGGTGAGGGGAGTAACCTCACTGGGTTTGGCAATCACACAATTGCCCGCGGCTAGTGCCGGTGCAATTTTCCAGGTGAATAAATACAAGGGCAAGTTCCATGGCGAAATACACCCAACAATACCAATAGGTTGGCGCGCGGTGTAATTGATGGCGCGGTCTTCCATAATATGACTTTCGCTGGCGAAGTGCATAATGCCGGTGGCGAAGAAGCGAAAGTTGGACGACGCGCGGGGGATATCGACCATTTTGCTGAGCCACAAGGGTTTGCCATTGTCGGTGGTTTCGGCGAGGGCTAAGGCGTCGAGGTTTTCCTCAATCAAATCGGCCAATTTATTTAAGATGGTAAAGCGCGTTTCGGGTTTGCTGTTGCGCCAAGCGGGCAAGGCTGCTTGAGCTGCTTGTACGGCCGCTTCTACATCCTGGCTTTTCCCTGCGGCTATGGTGCCTATGGTTTCGCCGGTGGCGGGGTTAATATTCGTTAAGGTGTCGCCATCCATGGAATCGCACCAGGTGCCATTAATATAGTGTTGTATGCGGGTATAATCGTTGAGGACTGTCATGCGGTAAAATTACAACAAAATAAAGGCATACGCTGAGGGGCAACAATTTCAGCCTATACTAAATATAGTGTATTTTCGTTCCCTCTTTACATGCGTATACAAGCCATATTCGGATTTTTACTGTTCTGGGCCATTTCCGCCCAAGCGCAACAAGGCCAAGGAATCATTGAAGGTCGTGTGCTCGATGAATACGGACAAGCCCTTGAATTTGTGAGTGTGAGTGTGCGCGATTTGCCGCAAGG
>JBIKQE010000303.1:0-2505 GCA_044349815.1 Chitinophagaceae bacterium
CCGGTAATGTGGTTATAGGTAAAGATGTTTATATTGGTCCTGGTGCAGCTATCCGCGGCGATTTCGGTCGTATTATAATTGAAGATGGTTGCAATGTGCAAGAAAATTGTACTATCCATATGTTTCCAGGGGTAACAGTTTACTTGCGCGAAGGGGCCCACATTGGGCATGGGGCTATTATTCATGGTGCCGAAATTGGTAGAAATTGTTTGGTGGGGATGAATGCCGTGGTGATGGACGACGTAGTGATTGGTGATGAAAGTATTGTTGGAGCATTAGCTTTTGTGAAAGCCAAAGAATTAATTCCGCCGCGATCGGTGGTGGCAGGGAATCCGGCCAAGGTGGTTAAAACGGTGAGCGATGATATGCTTCAATGGAAAACAGAGGGCACGGCGATTTACCAACAATTGGCCAGAGAAGCACATGCCGATGTGGTACTCTGTGAACCCTTAACGGAGAACATAGAACAAGTTCCTTTAGCGCAAACCAATTATCGTGTTTGGCATACAGAAGCAACAGAGGCGGTGGACGAACGTGTATATTTTTTACAACATACGCTGCGTAAAAAATTACTGGAGATACCTTCCAACACCACGCCTTTATTTGGGGTTATGAATGTGCATCAAATGATAGAACATTTAGCCTATGCCTTTCGGCAAGCCACCGGTTTAATTCCGTTGCCACCAGCCAACAACAGCGAGATTACCGCGAAGATGTATGCCTTTTTGAAAAGCGATAAACCGTTTCGCAACAATACGCCGAACATTTATTTACCCGATGTGCCACCTCCGCCCGTTCATGCATCAATAGCCGCTTCGCTGATTGATTTAGAACATGCCATGGCTGGTTTTTTTGAAGCTTTTCGTGTCGAGCCAGCGCTTGTTATTTTAAATCCGTTTTTTGGGGACTTGAATTTCGACGATTCGGTACAATTATTAAACAAACATACCCGCCATCATCTTAGGCAATTTGGGGTGGCATTATAAATTATGAAACAGATTGTTCAAACCATTGGGGCTGTATTAGCCGGTGTTTTTGTTGCCTTTATTATGACCGTCCAGTTTGAGAAATTGGGTGCCTATTGGTTTCCTTTGCCCAATCCGCATCCAAGTCCTCTTGAGTACATGGATTACATGGCTACTTCGCCTGCCTTGTTACATGGGTTGAGTATTTTAGGTTATGGCGTCAGCATTTTTTTAGGTGCATATGTGGGGGGGCGTTTGTCGCCCTCAACGCATCGTTCTCGCGGAGCATATATAACGGGTTTTTCTTATTTGTTACCTGTGGTGGTGATGTTAGTTGGTTTTCCTCGACCTATTTGGGCTATTTTAGGCATTTTGATTATTATGCCACTTTCAACACGGATTTCGGTTTTATTGTTACAAAACAGGTAGTAATTTGTTGCAATAAGTTATTATATTGAGCATTTTATTCGTTTTTGTGGCATGAAAATGTTCTAAACGTTGTGTTAAAAGAATTATATTTGTACGTTAGGTAGTTGATACATTAAAATGGGAAAAATTAAGCGATTTTGGCGTGAAGTATCCCCAATGCATTATTTGGGAAGAAATTTTGTTTCAAGGTGGGTAATTCTGTTTTTCGACATGATTTTGGTGTCATTGTCTTTGTTTTTAGCCTATTTTCTGCAGTCGAAAGTCTCGGTATTTGCATTCAGTTTCAATCCTTTTTTTAATTCCTTGTTGAGTGTTTTAGCTTTTATGCTCATTGGGCATTATGTGTTTAAGCCGCATACGGGAATCATACGCCACACAAGTTTGTACGATGTTCGGCGAGTTTTTTTAGCCCGCAGTTTATCGTTTGTGCTGAATTTATTTTTCATTTTCATTGTTGCGAAACCAATTGGATTGGCTCAATATGCATCACCTTGGTTGGTGGCGGTGTTAACATATATAATTAGCATTTATATATTAGTTCAATTCCGACTTATTGTTAAATACATATTCAATTTAGGTAAAAAATCGAAGTCGAAACCTCGCATAATTATTTATGGCGCTGGCGAAGCTGGGCATTTTGCTTACGATGCTTTATCGCCATCAAACCACGTGGTGGCTTTCATTGACGATAACAACAAAAAGAAGGGCAAAACGTTCAAAGGGGTACCAATTGTTTATTCAGGGTCGAACATGCTCGATTTAATAAAGAAAGGGGATGTGACTCAGGTAGTAATTGCTTTGCAGAATTGTACGGCGGCTGAAAAGCGAATGATTGTAAATCGATGTATGGATTGGGATTTGGAAGTAAAAACGGTTCCTCCTATTGATAATTGGATTAATGGAGAGCTAACGAATTCTCAAATCAAGGTTGTTAATATTGAAGATTTATTGGGGCGTGAGGTTATCAAGTTGGGTAATGCGCATTTACGGAGTTATTTGTCGGGAAAAACCATATTGGTTACTGGCGCAGCGGGGAGTATTGGTTCCGAAATAGCCCGTCAGTTAGTTTATTGCAATCCTAAAGCAATTATTTTACTCGATCAGGCTGAGT
>JBIKQE010000080.1:0-8717 GCA_044349815.1 Chitinophagaceae bacterium
GGTGCCGGTCCCGATTGGGCCTCCGTGCAATTAAGCGGCCTCACCCGCCATTTGCCCGAACTGCTACCCCTGGTCATGGAGCTCATTACCGATACCATTTATCCGCAACACGAACTTGACCTCTATATTCAAAACGCCAAAGAACGCCTCCGCGTTCAATTAAAAAAAGGCGACTTTATAGCCAACCGCAAAATCGACGAATACCTTTTCGGTTTACAACATCCCTATGGGCGCTATATGCAAGCCGAAAATTTCGATGCCTTGCAACGCGAAACCCTCATCAATTACCGCCAACAATTTTTATCGGCCGCCAATGCCCGTTTGTTTTTAGCCGGACAATGTTCCGATGCCGATATTGAAGCCATCAACCAAGTGGTTGGGCAACACCATTGGGGGGGAACTTCCATCATTCAACAGCCTGAACACCCCGTTTTACCGGCCACCGAAAAAAAATACCGCATTATCAACGACGAAAACAGTGTGCAAGGCGCCATCCGCATGGCCGCCCCTTTCCCCGAAAAAACGCACCCCGATTTCACCCCCATGATTGTACTCAACACCTTGCTGGGTGGGTATTTCGGCTCTCGACTTATGTCGAACATCCGCGAAGAAAAAGGATATACTTACGGTATCCACAGCTATTTGTACAACAACCGCCAACTCGGTGCCCTTCTTATAAGTACCGAAGCCGGGCGTGATGTAAGCGAAGCATGCCTCAGCGAAATTTATAAAGAAATGGCCTTGCTCCGCGATACCCCCGTTGATGCCGAAGAACTCGACCTCGTTAAAAACTACCTCCTTGGTAGCATCATGGGCGATTTAGATGGTTCCTTCCAAAATATCCAACGCTGGAAAAACCTTATTCTCAACGGGTTCACCGACGAACGTTTTTACAACAATATCCGCATCTATAAAACCATCGAAGCCGAGCAATTGCAAGCCCTCGCCAATACATACCTCCAACCCGAGCGTTTCTACGAATTGGTGGTGTATTAATTTTTTGAAGGGCTTCGTCGTTTTCAATCTCGGTTATTTTTTATACGGGCGGCCACGAGGGCCCGCCCCTACAAATCTGTTTACCGACACGGCTTCTGTTACTGTTTTTACCCACCGCCTCATGCCGAAGGCATACCTCCACCTCTGCGAAAAAATCTCCCTTCCTCTGTGATAAAAAACACCACGGGCGGCCACGAGGGCGCGCCCCTAAAAATCTGTTTACCGACACGGCTTCTGTTACTGTTTTTACCCACCGCCTCATGCCGAAGGCATACCTCCACCTCTGCGAAAAAACCTCCCTTCCTCTGTGATAAAACACGCCACGGCTTCTGTTCCTGTTTTTCCTCTATGATAATAGCGAATGCAATTCGCCCCTACCTCCGCTTAATGCTGTTTCTTCTCCCCGAAACACAAATCCCCCGCATCCCCCAACCCAGGCACTATATACCCTTTAGCCGTCAACTCATCATCAATATCACCAATCCACAACGTAAAATCGGGGAATCGTTTGTGTAAGGTTTCAATACCCTCCGTGCTCGCAATCGCACAAACCACGTGCACCGCCGAAGGCGAACCATTATCCAACAACTCCTCAAAAGCAGTAATCAACGAAGCCCCCGTGGCCAACATCGGATCGGCCACAATCAAGGTACGGCCACTTATATCCGGACAAGTCAAATACCCCTGATGAATATGAAAACTCCCACTTTTATCGTGTTTCCGATACGCCGCAATAAACGCACTGTCGGCCTTATCGAAAAAATTCAATAATCCCTGATACAAGGGGAATCCGGCCCTAAAAATGGTTCCTAATACGGGCTGATGCGCCAAATCGTGACCACTATAAATTCCCAAGGGCGTATTGACCTCCACCGGCACATAAGGCATGGTTTTACTTATTTCATAAGCCGCTACTTCGCCCATTCGCTCTAAGTTTCGCCGAAAACGGGCCCGGTCTTGTTGCGTGTTTACATCGCGTAATTCGTTCATCCAAGCATTCACCAAGGAATGCGATTTAGCTAAATGATGTATCATATAATAAAGGTAAGTCGATTTCCGAAACACCCAAACTGATATATTACATTAGGTTGTTTACCGACAAATACACAATTTATTCCCAACTTGGTGGTACATTAGCCCGTCTTAAAATTCTAAACAAGTTCTTATGAAATCAAAAATTGTACTCTTTTTTCTGTTTTTAGCTGCCTCTTTTGGGGTTAAAGCCCAAATTTTATGCAATGCGGCGTTCACATACACCAGTACACCGAACGGTACCTATACCTTCAACGCATCGTATAACTCACCATCAACGCTATATTATTGGAATTTTGGCAACGGCGCATCGGGCATGGGTCAAAATGTAACCACCACGTATAATTCAACCGGTCCTTACACGGTTTGTTTATTCATACAAGATACCTTAACCAACTGCACCGACAGTATTTGCCAACAGGTAGGTAATAATACCACACCTACGTGCAATGCCTCGTTTACAAATTCAGTGAGTGGTACCAATGTAACATTAACGAATACATCGACTGCCCTCAATGCCATGTCGTACGAATGGCGTGCCAATGGCACCGTATTCAGCACAGCAGCTAATCCGGTATATTCGAATAGTGCAGGCACTTACAATATTTGTTTAAAAATTACCGACATCGTTACCAATTGTGTAGACAGCTTCTGCAGCAATGTTACCATTGGCGGTGTCAATACCAATTGTCAAGCCTCGTTTTACATCTACCCCGATTCAAACGGACCGGCGCATACGTATATTGGTGTAAATACATCAACCAACAATCCGGCGATGAATTATGTATGGACTTGGGGCGATGGTAGTTCATCAACCGGTCAGTATCCGGCGCACACCTATGCTGCAGCCGGTCAATACACCATTTGTTTGATGATTAATGTACCGGGTTCAACTTGTACTGATACGTTTTGCATGAATGCCACCATCAATAAAAACGAAGCGATGTACAGCATCAACTTTGCGACTCCGAACAGCGTAAACGATGTACGTAAAAACACCGTTCGTTTATTCCCGAATCCGGCGAACAATACACTTCAACTAGACGGCTTAACTGAGAATGCCCGAGTACAAATTCAAACCTTGAGTGGTGCTGTGGTGCTCGATAAAAACATCAACGCAAAAGAAAACATCTCGATTTCTTCGTTGATGCCACAAGTTTACTTGGTGCGTGTTTTATTTGCCGACGGACATACGGAACATATTAAACTAATTAAACAATAATTGTTTTTTTTGTTTTGATTTAATAAACGGTCTCTTCGGGGACCGTTTTTTTGTTGGTATAGGTACATTGGATGTAGAGCCAAGGCATGCCTTGGCTCTACGAATTTGTTTTGATTTAATAAACGGTCTCTTCGGGGACCGTTTTTTTTGTTGGTATGGGTGCATTGGATCTAGAGCCAAGGCATGCCTTGGCTCTACGCATGGCAAAAAATCGGAGCAAGCGCAGAGAGTGTGAGCGGGGACGATGAATTACCTTTGTGGCATGGTGTATCATGCAATTGGTGTTATGAGTGGCAGCTCGATGGATGGCCTGGATGTGGCGTATTGTGTGTTGGAAGAAGTGCGTGGACAATGGTCGTACAGCATGCCGCATACCGAGTGTATTCCGTTTCCGGCACCTTGGAAAAATACCTTGGTGAACCTCCCTGGTTTGCCGGGACGCGAATTGATGCGGGCACATACGGCCTTTGGGGCATGGATGGGTGCTGAAATTGCCCAATTCATTGAACGGCATGATTTGCAACACAAAATTCATTTGGTAGCATCGCACGGACATACCGTATTTCATGAACCGGCTAACAATATGAGTTTTCAGTTGGGTGATGGCGCAGCGATGGCGGTGGCCTTGCAATTGCCGGTGGTAAGCGATTTGAGGAATATGGATGTGGCCTTGGGCGGACAAGGCGCGCCGATTGTACCCATGGCCGAACGTTTGTTATGGCCAAATACAAGCGCGTTTTTAAATATTGGTGGTATTGCGAATATGGCGTTTCATGGGGCTGATGGCATTATAGCCTTTGATGTTTGTGCTGCCAACCGTATTTTGAATGAACTCGCTGCCGAAGCGGGTTTGAGCTACGACGAGGATGGGCAATTAGCGGCATCGGGCCAATGTTTGGTCGATGTATTAGCGGCCTTAAATCAATTGCCGTATTACCGGCAGTCTGGGCCAAAATCCTTGCCCAACGAAATGGGACTTGAAACCGTGTTGCCTATGTTGCAGGGGGGAGGGCATTCGTTGAACGATCGACTACGGACGGCGGTGGAGCATATAAGCGACCAAATTATTGTGGCGGTGGAGAAACAGGGGTGGCGCGATAAGGAGGTGTTGGTTACCGGGGGCGGGGCGTTTAATACATATTTAATAGCGAGTTTAAATAAGAAATCGGCCGCGTACTCGGTTTCGTTTGTGGTGCCCGATGCCGAAACCGTTCAATACAAAGAGGCCTTGGCCATGGCCTTGTTGGGTGTATTGCGTTGGCGCGAAGAAGAAACCGTGCTTGTTTCGGTAACAGGAGCCGCGCGAGCTTCGGTGGGTGGGGCCCTGTGGATGGGGCAAGTTTAATTTATGGTTTGTTTAAGAAAGCCTGTGTCGTTTTTACAGAAAATCGGCTACCTTTGAAACACTAAATTATTTAGCATGAAAAAATTGCTTTTTCTTTTTGTGGCTGTAGCCGCTATGTTCAGTGCACAGGCACAATATCAGAATACTAAAATTGAGGTGGGACAAAAAGCCCCCGATTTAGAATATCCATCGCCCGGTGGAAAAATGATGAAATTATCGTCGATTAATAAGGGACGTGTTATTTTGCTTGACTTCTGGGCTAGTTGGTGTGGACCTTGCCGCATGGCTAATCCGGCCTTGGTGGAATTTTATAATACCTATTCGCAAAAAAAATATAAAAACGCCAAATTGGGTTTTTCCATTGTGAGTGTTTCGTTAGATAAAGATCAAAAAAATTGGGTTGATGCCATTTCGAAAGATAAATTAGGTTGGCCGTTTCACATGAGCGATTTAGGGGGCTGGCAAAGTAAGCCTGCGGCTGAATACGGTGTAAACTTTGTACCACAAGCCTTTTTGATTGATGCCAATGGTATTGTGATTGGAAAATACAATCGTGCTGAAGACTGTTTAGCCGATTTAGAGAAATTAATTAAGAAGTAGGGGATGTCCGGGAGTGCCGGTTCACGAATAATCATCATTACAGCGCCTTCCGGATCGGGAAAAAGCACCTTGGTGCGTTACCTGCTCGAAAAACAAACGCGCTTAGCGTTTAGCGTGAGTGCCTGTACACGTTCGCCTCGCGTGGGCGAAACCAATGGGGTGAGTTATTATTTTATTACTGTAGCCGATTTCAAAGCAAAAATTGCTGAAGGAGCCTTTGCCGAATACGAAATGGTGTATGAGGGTAAGTATTATGGTACCCTGAACAGCGAACTGGAACGTATTTGGCATAATGAACAATTTCCGTTGGTGGATATTGATGTACAGGGTGCGCTCCGTTTGAAAGCGTATTTAGGTAATAGGGCCTTGAGTTTGTTTATAAAAGCCCCCTCCATGGCCGAGTTAGAACGGCGTCTTCGTGGACGAGGAACAGAAACTGAAGCTTCGTTACAAGAGCGATTAAAAAAAGCCGAACACGAATTAACCTATGCCGATCAATTTGATGAATGCATTATTAATGATGAATTGGCGGTGGCATGCGAAGAGGCATTGACGCTAATTAATCGTTTTTTAGTCGATTAATTTCGTTTATTGACCGCATGCTGTATATTTGTTCATCGAGTAAGTATGAAGAAGATTTTTTTGGGATTGGTTATTTTATTTTATAGCCACAGCGAACTTAAAGCACAATTTAGCGTATCAGATAGTGCCTTTTTGAATAGCCTTTTTGTTGAAAACCTTTACATCAACAATAATTTATACAGCAACAGTTGGTTTAACAACGATTCTTTAAGCAGTTTGAACGATTTATATGTTCAAATTGAGCAACAATATCCTTTTTACGATTCCATGTTGCTTGGGGCTTATAGCGGTATACAATTTAATGGGGGCGTACAATACAATACGCCCGTAAACAATCGTATTCAACAATACAATACCCAAAACAATAGCAATTTGTTTGGTACGTATAATCCGTTTATTGAATTGCCGTTTGAATTAGGGGGTATACAAGGTAAGGCCAGCGCCTTGCTCGATACGGGTATTGTAAACAATAACGAAAATGCGTTTATAATTTTTACAGGTACGGGCGATAACCAACTTACCCGCGTGGCGGTTAATGCGAACGATTATCATAACCTGAATTGCGAGGTTCGATATCACCTGAAACAAAAAGGGGATGTGTATATACCCGGACAAGCCAATGAGGATAATCGGGCCATTCATTTTAATAAAATGAAATTGGGGCGGTATTACCCTGTTATGCCCACGTTTTTACATGATTACCTAAACAATAAGGAACAAAGCATGGGTATCAATCATTTAATTGAAACCATTGCTTGGGTGAAGTATTTAAAAACAAAGTATCAGCGTGTGTATATATTGGGTTTATCGTCGGGCGGCACCGAGGCCTTATGGGTTTCCTTGTTAACACAGCCCAAGGGCACCATGGTATCGTCGGGTTATTCGGTATTGTTCGACACCGATTCCTTGTTTCAGACCGTAAACGGGTACTTCTATGGTAATTGCATGAATTATTTCTTAAAAGATACCGTTAAGAAGTACATCAACAATGGGTCAACCTATTACTATTTTACACAAAGTTTTGGCGATTTGCCTATTTTTCAACAAGACAGTATCGGGAATTTTACACCCGCCTTCTTTGCTGGAAATAACAAATTCAATTTTGTATCGAATTATTACGATCACGCTTTTCCGCCGTGTGGTTTGATTGATACGTTTTTGAATCATATTCCATTGTTGGTGAACCACTATTCGAATAATGCCTTGCATGTGGTTTGTTCGGGAATGGCTGAATCGAACTTGCACATTGAGTTTGGAGAACCCAATAAAAAATACATTGAGATTTTTGATATCAGTGGGCGGGGTATTTTAAAACAGGCCGTTGTTGGGTATAATGCGGATATTGATTGCCGCGATTGGGCAAAAGGAGTATATCTGATGAATATCAATTCGCGCCAGGGCTGTTACCGTCAAAAAGTGGTCAAGTACTAAGAAGGCAAAAACATATTACCTTTGTGGCATTGCATTATGCTTACAACCCTTTTTTACATTCTCATTTGTTTAATTTTAATCGGCTTCTTTTCCGGTATTGAAATTGCTTTCGTATCGAGTAACAAACTGAATTTCGATTTAAAGAAAAAGCAGGGTACTTATGCCGGCAAAGTGCTTTCGCGCTTTATGGAAAACCCCAGTACGTTTATTGGTACCAGTTTAGTGGGTATTAATATTTGCTTGGTGGTTTATGGCGATTTAATGACAACCGTAACCAATACGTTTTTCGATCAAGTTGGGTTTCCGCACAACGAGTTTCTTCGTTTATTTTTAGATACGCTTGTTGCTACTATCATTGTATTGGTATTAGCCGAATTTATTCCTAAAGCTTTTTTCCGTTCTAAGCCTGAAAGTACCCTTACCTTTTTAACCATCCCGATTCAATTTTTTTATTTCTTTCTTTATCCTATTGCCCGATTCTTTGTAACCATCTCTGAATTTATTTTAAAATATTTATTCAGTGTGCGTATCAGTAAAGAAAAAACCATTTACACACGGGTCGATTTAGAGCAATTTGTAAAACAATTACGAACCGGTCAACGAAGCGAAAATCAAGATCTTAATACCGAATTGTTCGAAAACGCTTTATATCTTTCGCAAGTTCGCATTCGCGAATGTTTAATTCCACGTAACGAAATTGAAGCGGTTGATATCAAAACGTCGTTGGATGAATTAAAGGCCTATTTTATAGAAACGAAATTGTCTAAAATAATTATTTACGATGGCGATATCGACAATATTGTGGGTTATATGCATCATCTCGACTTCTTAAAAGAGCCCAAGGATATTGCCTCTATCATGCACCGAATTTCGGCTGTGCCCGAAGCCATGAATGCCGTTGAGCTATTGAATCAGTTTACACGGGAGCGAAAAAGTATTGCTTGGGTATTAGATGAATTTGGAGGAACGGCGGGTATAGTAACCATGGAAGATATTTTAGAAGAAATTTTTGGTGAAATTCGCGATGAATACGATGATGAGGAATATGTAGAGAAGCAATTATCGGCGAATGAATTTATTTTTTCCGGTCGTTTGGAAGTTGAATATATCAACGAAAAATACAATTTGGATATTCCTATCGATGATGCCGAAACCTTATCGGGTTTTATAATTGAAAACCACGAATCGATTCCTACACAAAAAGAACGCATCGTTATTGGTGCTTACGAATTCGATATGCTGTTGGTTACAGATACGCGTATTGAAACCGTGAAAGTAAAAGTGCTGCAAACACCCGAAAAAAAAGATTAATATGAAAGCCATGATTTTGGCGGCTGGTTTAGGAACACGTTTAAAACCCTTTACCGATTTTCATCCGAAAGCATTAGCGCCTGTACATGGTAAACCGGTATTAGCATGGACCATCGATTATTTATACCAATACGGTGTTCGGGATATTATTATTAATGTGCATCATTTTGCCGATCAAATTATTTCGTTTGTAAACGA
>JBIKQE010000003.1:0-31140 GCA_044349815.1 Chitinophagaceae bacterium
CGATTCATTCATCAGCTTTTTTTTGTTGATCGTAACACAATTATTATCTCGCACAAGTGATTATCGATTTTCGATCAAATTCGATTCAGTTGCTAAACGCAACAGCATAGCACTACGAAGCGAATACGCTTCGTAGAACGGCCTAATATTAATTTACAACACAACAATGGTCACACCTGTCCCCAAAAGCATTCTCTCTTAGTTGGACTATTGAATCGTTGATTCGACTTGCTGAAGAACGTATCCACTGCTGAAAAAATAGCCCCGGCTGTAGCTACGTGCCATGCACGGCGGAAGACGGGAAAACCGCCGAATAAAGTTCCGCCGTTGCGCTTCAAAAAATCTTATTTATAAAACTGGTCGCGGTAAGGGTAGCGGATGGTGTATTGTTCGCGCACCATGTTTAAGAGGTGATCGCGAAGGGCATCGATATTTTGTTTTTCGGTAGCGGAAATGAAAAGGGCGTGTCCTTGGCTTTCGCGGTTCCAGCGTTCGTTGAGTTGTTGTAACCAATCTTGTTTTACGCTGTCTTCCAACCAGGGGTCGAAGGTAACTTCGTTGTACCGATCCATTTTATTGAAGACCAATAGTGTGGGTTTCTCATCGATTTTTAATTCGTGCAAGGTCTTTTTTACAACCGCCAATTGGTCTTCGTATTGCGGGTGCGAAATATCGATCACATGAATTAATATATCGGCTTCACGCACTTCGTCGAGCGTGCTTTTGAAACTCTCCACCAAATGATGCGGCAACTTACGAATGAAGCCCACGGTATCGCTCAATAAAAAGGGGGTTTGTTCCCAAACCACTTTGCGAGTGGTGGTATCGAGGGTGGCAAACAATTTGTTTTCGGCAAATACATCGCTCTTGCTGAGCAATTGCATTAAGGTGGATTTGCCTACATTGGTATAACCCACCAACGAAACGCGAATGAACTCGCCCCGTTCTTTGCGTTGGGTAAACGATTGTTTATCGATTTCCTTCAAGCGTTTGCGCAACAAGGAAATTTTATCTTTAATAATTCGGCGATCGGTTTCAATTTCAGTCTCCCCCGGACCGCGCGAACCGATACCGCCACCTTGCCGTTCCAAGTGTTTCCACATACCGCGTAAGCGTGGCAAAATGTATTGGTACTGGGCCAGTTCCACTTGTACCTTGGCTTGGGCCGTTTTGGCGCGTGAAGCGAAGATGTCTAAAATTAAATCGCTTCGGTCGATGATTTTGCGTTTGAGCACTTCTTCGATATTGGCCAATTGCGAACCACTTAATTCATCGTCGAAAATCACGATGTCTACTTCGTGGGTATCGATATAGCGTTTGATTTCTTCGAGTTTGCCTTTCCCTAAAAAGGTACGGCTATCGGGGTGATCGAGTTTTTGAAAGAAGCGTTTCACTTCTTGTGCCCCGGCGGTTTCGGCCAAGAAAGCCAATTCATCTAAATACTCTTGAATGAGGCTTTCGGGTTTGCCTTGAGGAAGCCAACCTACTAATAAGGCTTTTTCTTCGCGATGGAGGGTGGAGGTTTTTTTTTCTATCAAGGGTTCTGAGTTTAACGGCTAGCGGCGTCGAATAGTAATTTTCGGAAGGTGTAGTAGTCGTTGGTAAATTTACCTAAATCATCGAAGGCAATGCCGTAGTTGACGATGAAGGTAAGGGTTGCTTTTTTAGTGGGCGAATAGAATGCGCCGGCGGCATAATTTACTTCGCCACCAGGGTGGCCGTACCATAATTCTTCTTTGCCATTCACGGTTACTTTCATAGCGCGACAGCCACCGGTGATGCCCATTGTGCTATCTAACGTTGGAATTTCTATCATGCTTTGGTACATGGCACCATTCATTAACTTTTGTTGTTTGAACAAGGCTTGCGTGAAAATACGCATATCGTTTACAGAGGTGTAAATACCCGTAAAGCCTTTGCCATCGCCGGTGTACAATGGTGTTAAATCTTGAAGGATGCCATTCTTTTTCACGTCGTAATAGCCTTTGGCTACTTGAGGCCATGGTATGTCCATAAAAGAACGGAGATAGGTGTTGTTCAATACCAATGGATTAAAAATTCGTTGTTTCATAACATCGCCGTGCGATTGTCCTGTAACTTTTTCTACAATCATAGCGAGGATGACGTGGTTCAGGGTTTGGTTGTATTCGCGTTTGGTATTATAGGTGAAGGCGGCGGGTTTGTTGTAGGCAAACGACAACAGTTTTTCGTAGGTCTTTTCTTTGTCGAGGTTATTGAAGGTGTACAAAATAAAATCGGCATCAAATACTACATCGTAAATACCGGTGCTGTGGCGAAGTAAATCGCGCACGGTGGCTTTTTCAAGGTTGGCAATTTTAGAAACGTGTTTGGCATCGATGTATTTCGAGGCGAGGTCGTCGAGGGAGAGTTTGCCTTCACCTATGAGTTGATAAATTAATACCGCAGAATACATTTTAGATACACTAGCCACTTTAGCTAAATGGCAAGGAGACATAGGTGTTTTTTCTTTTAAGTCGGCATAGCCACTGCTTTTGAACCAGAGACCGTTTTCGTCTTCCAACATCACGCTTACACCGGGTACACCGAGGGCCGTTAAATCGTTGATTAGTTTGGTGAGTTCAGCGTTTTTAGGGTGTTTGGCACTGCTGTCGGATGTAGTAAAATCGACGGTGCAGGCCATAGTTTCTACGTGGCTATCGGTTTTGATACATGCACCGAATAATGCCATCAATAAAAATGAAAAGGATAATAGTTTGAAGGACTTAGTTGACATACTTATTTTTTTTGATAGCGATTATTTACTTTGTTAGAGGCACGCAAACCGAGGTGCATTTGATTGATGGGTAACAACGACGAAATTTGACTGAAAGGCCATTGCATGGCCAATTCGTAGCGGCCTACGAGTTGTAGGGGATATTGTTTGAAGTATCCGATATGCAAGCCGGTTTCGAGGTGGAGGCCGGTAAGGAATTGGGCACGGAGGGCGGATATTTTTTCGTATTCGCCTTGGGCGTTGAGTTTGAATTCGGCATTGCGTTGGTGAACACCCATTACGCCGAGTTGGAGTCCGGGTTTAACCCACCACGATTTGTACGTTTTAATTTTATAACCGAGGAGGTATTTGGCGTAGAGGGAGCGTTGGAGGGCTTGTTGCGCCATGTAGCCGAGGAAGATACCTTGTTCGGGGTTGTTTTTATGTTGTTTTTTGGATATGGTTTGGAGGAAGCCTACTTCGATTCCGGGGTGGATGCGCCCGTTGATAAAATGCGGGGGCATGCCGATAGCCGCGTTGTGGATGGAGGCTTGGAGGTCGTGTTTGAGGAGGAAACGGCAGGAGTCGCCGGCGAGGGCGATGGAGGCCGAGAATAAAAAGAGGGTAATGAGCAGAGCGTTGCGCATGGGTTAAGATTTATGCAAAAGTACGATAATATATAACAACAATGATTGGAGTGGGGGGGAGGGGCGAATTGCATTCGCCGATTGGGAGAGAGAGAGTAAGGATTTCACTTTTTGGGCGCTGGGTTTTCACAGAGGACATAGAAAAAAGGCGTAAGAACGAGAAACAGCGGGGTAGAAAGAGAAACAGAATGTAACTGAATTTCATTGCGTGAGGGATGGAGGCGGCAGCTCCCCGCCTCAAGCGGGGACTATAGCCGAGAGCCCGACCCGAGGGGAATTACAGGAGCAGAAACAGTGTGGGAAAACAGGGAAACCCCGAGGGGCACGCCATAAAAGAGAGCGAGAAAGGGAGGGGGAGCGTTTTATTTAGTTTGCTTTTTCAAGAGCATGGCCACATGGGGAATATCGTCTTCCAAATAAGGTTCGCTGATGGTTTCGAAACCGAGCGACTGATAAAAATGTTCGAGGTACGATTGCGCGGAAATTTTGATATTGGTATTGTACAATGTAAAGCATTGTTTGATTGCTTCGTGCATTAGCAAGCGGCCTAGACCTTGTTGACGAAAGGGCAAGGTGGTTAGAACGCGACCGATGGAAGCATATTCGGGGTAGGAAATCCCGGGTGGAAGTAAACGACAATACGCGGCTAGTTGGCCGGAATCCCACAAAATGAGGTGTTGCGCATCGTAGTCTTTATCGTCGGCGTCGGGGTAAATACAGGTTTGTTCGATCACAAATACATCGGCACGGGCTTTTAAGATTCGGTATAATTCACCGGGCAATAATTCGTCGAACGATTTGCAAATAGGAAAGCTCATAGGGTTCAAAGGTACGTGTGAGATGGGTTTAAGCGGGTACCCACCAAGGGTTTGTTTCTGTTGCGCCTAAAAATTGCCCCATGGCACGAATGGCTTGCATGCCTTTTTCGCTAATTTGTTTGCTTTCTTCGTTAACATACAAATCGATATGTTGTTGCATCACCTCTGGGGCCATTTCTTGGGCATGTGATTTTACAAAGGGGCTCAAGCCTTTGTTGGCGTGAAGAAAGGCGAGCTCGACGCTTTGTGCCATCCAACGTTGCCATTGCATTTGCAATTCGAGGGGTAAAGAACGGCGGACGGCGATACCACCCAAGGGGATTGGTAAGCCGGTTTGGTTTTCCCAATGAGCGCCCAAATCGACTATTTTATGCAAGCCTCGTTGATGGTAGGTAAATCGATTTTCGTGAATAATAACGCCGGCAAGCACATCGCCCGATAATACGGCTTGTTCAATTGTATCGAACCGCATAAAGACTTTATTGGGATGGTTGGGGTAGGCTCGATTGAATAAAAAATGGGCGGTGGTTTCTCGTCCGGGCAATGCTATTTTACCCGCCATTATCGTTTCGTAATTTTCGGCTTGTTTAGTGATGAGTAATGGCCCCACACCAAAGCCTAAGGCACTGCCACTGCGTAGTAAAATATATTTGTTTTGCACTGAAAAATAGCGGGCATAACTAATTTTCAATACGTCGTAATAAAGATCGTCGGCTTTATTGTTTAAGGTTTCAACATCTTGAAAGTGGAAGTTTAAATGGTAGTTGTTCGTATCAATTTGTTTTGTGTAAAGGGCTTCAAATTGAAAGGTATCGTTTGGACAGGGCGAGATGCCTACGTGTAAATTCATGATGTTGCCATTGAATTAATAAAAACTTGCACTTCTTTTTTCAAGTTCATCATGGCTTGTGGTATTTGCCAAGCGTCGCGGTTTCGCGGTTCTACCCAATTTGAAATACCGCGCATTTGCATGAACTTACATTTGGCTTGGAGTGCTACATAATGGAATGCAGCACCTTCCATGGTTTCGATGTATGCCCCTTTGGCTTTTCGGTAAGCCACGTTGGCGGCTGAACCGGAACTTTGATTTACTGTTAATCCGCGAACCTTTTGTAAATTTTTTGGAAAAGAGGCTTGATGTGGATTCGGCAATAGGCCATTGGTAAAGGGGAAGGTATTGGGGTTGGCTAAACCTAAATCGTATAAGGAAAGCGGTGTTCCATTTTGTTCTTCGGCACCGGTATCGCCCAATTGTTCGGTATCAACAATTACAGTTTGACCGAGAGAAAGGGCCGAGGTATAGGTACCGGCGAGCCCAACTTGAATAACCCAATCGAATGGGTTATTCAGCGCTTTGCTTAAATGAAAAGTAGATTCCATTAATCCGCAGCCATGCACCAAGCGTTCAAGGTGAATACCTTGAGGCACTTGGAGTTCGGGTTGTTCCGAGGCGGTAGCGCTAACCAAGAGAATGTGCATGTTGCAAAGGTCTACTTTCCTCGTCAGCTTGCCAAATAGCGGCGCTATATTATTTATTTCGATACAACATTGTGAATCGGCTATGAAAAGGCCACTTTTTTGTATTTCCTTTGCATTGTAGAAAAAAGAACAAGTTCCTTATGATTCACATTACCCGTGTTGAACATTTTAATGCCGCCCACAAATTGTGGAACCCTGCATGGTCGGCAGAGCAAAATAGAGATGTGTTTGGTAAATGTGCTAATGAAAATTGGCATGGTCATAATTATGAATTACACGTTACGGTTAAAGGTATAATTAATCCGGAAACGGGTTATGTGATGAATGCCAAGCGGCTTGGTGAAATTATGAAACGCAAGGTGGTAGATGTTGCCGATCATCGTAATTTAAATTTGGAGGTACCTTTTTTAGCCGGCAAGTTAACTTCGGCTGAAAACTTTGCTATAGCTATTTGGGATGAACTGTCTTCGGACATTGAAGCAGAAAACGCTCAATTACATTGCATTAAACTTATTGAAACACATCGTATTTACGTAGAGTATTACGGTCCTGATGCCCATTAAATCATTTTTATGTCGTACCACAAAGAAGAACATTTCAACCCAGAAACATTATCGAATCTGAGCGATTCCTACAAGCATATATTAGAGCAATTGGGCGAAGATGTTTCGCGCGAGGGGCTTGAAAAAACGCCTCATCGTGTTGCTAAGGCGAATATGTTTTTAACTCAGGGGTATAAGATGGATGCGGTTGAAATTATCAACTCGGCCAAGTTTAAAGAAAGTTACAGCGAAATGGTGATTGTAAAGGACATTGAATTGTTTTCAATGTGCGAGCACCACATGTTGCCATTTTTTGGAAAAGCGCATATTGCATATATACCCAATGGTTATATTACCGGTTTAAGTAAATTAGCTCGTGTGGTAGATTGTTTTGCTCGGCGTTTACAAGTACAAGAGCGGATGACGCATCAAATTTTGGATGCGGTGAATGAGGCCTTGAGCCCGATGGGAGCCGCGGTTGTTATTGAGGCTAAACATTTGTGTATGATGATGCGAGGTGTACAGAAACAGAATTCATCTACTACCACGTCGGCTTTTTCGGGGGCATTTGAGCAAGAGAAAACACGGGCTGAATTTTTGCGTTTGATTTCGGCTTCCTTGCATTAATTTATTGGCGTAGCCCTTTATTCGATTTATGGCAATTTGACGTGTGTTTTGATGTGTTTTATCCTCAAAATACATGAATTAGGGTGCCTTAAACGTATATATCTCCCATCTTTGTTGTACCTTTGCGCCCATTATTCATTTTTAACAGTATTCAATTTTTATGGCCAGCGTTCAACAACAAAATATTGGAAAATACCACGAAAAAATCTCCGTTGTATTAACTAAAGACGATTATTATCCCGCCTTCGAAAAATCGCTGAAGGCTTATGCTAAAAACGCCAATATTCCTGGTTTTCGTAAAGGAATGGTTCCTGCCGGAATGATTAAAAAGCAATATGGCCCCTCTATTTTTGCCGATGAGGTGATGCGCGTTGCCGGTACAGAGTTGGAAAAGCATTTGATTGACACGAAGGCAGAAATTTTTGCTCGTCCCTTGCCTGCTATGTCGAATAACACCTTGAATTTAGACATGCAAACGCCGGGCGATTATACGTTTGAATTTGAAGTAGGAACTCGTCCTGCCTTTGATTTACATTTATTGGATGGCAACACGGCTTTTGATGTTTATAAGATTACAATAACCGACGATTTATTGCGTGAAGAAGCGGAACGCTTACAGATGAAATCGGGCGAAATGACAGAACCCGAAACCATTACCGGAGAGAACAATGTATTAAATGTTCATTTCAATGCTTTAGAAGCAGATGGTAGTATGAATGAAACAAAGCAAGCATTCGACAATTCTTTGTTAGTGCGTTATTTTACATCGGATATTCAAGCCAAGTTAATGGGAATGAAGAATGGTGATTATGTAGATATGGTTTTGAATGAAGGTATTGATGCTAAAATTTTACCGGCAATAATCAAAGATCTAGGTATGGATCCTTCCAATGCGGCATCGGGTGCTGGTCGTTATCGAATGACCATCGATAAAGTGGCTTTGGTTGAAAAAGTGCCAATGGATAAAACCTTGTTCGATAAAGTTTATCCTGGTAGGAGCATTGAAAGTGAAGAAGATTTCATGAATGAGTTGCGTAACGAAATGCAATCGTATTTTGGTCATCAAGCACGTCAAAAACTTCACAACGATTTATTTGAACGTTTGGTGCACGAAACTAAGATTGAATTACCTGAAACTTTCTTGAAGAAATGGATGAGTGAAGGGGGCGAGAAATACAAATCGCCTGAAGACGTTGAACGCGAGTGGTCGTCGTTTGAGCATCAATTGCGTTGGCAGTTGATTACCGACCGTTTGATGGAAGAACATAAATTGTCGGTTGATCAAGACGAATTAGAGCAAGGTGCACGGGCTCAAATTATGAGTTATTTTGGTCAGATGGGCGCAATGTCGATGAACGATACAGAATGGATGGAACCGTTGGTTAAGAAGCAATTGCAGGATAGTAAGTTCCGTAACGAGTTACAAGATCGTATTATTACCGACAAATTGTTCAATCAATTAGAGTCGATGATTAAAATGGCTGAGAAAGAAATCAGTCTCGATGAATTCAGCAAATTGCCTTCGATGCACCATCATCATCATTAATTTTTACATTTATTTATCATATAGCAGGGATTGTAAAACCTTATTTTTACAATCCCTGTTTTTTTTAAATCTTTTTTTATGATTTTACAACGGTTAATTATTTTTTCAAGCTTGTTTGTATTGTCGTTGAACCTACAAGCGCAAGATATTCGGATGTATCGGGATACTGTTATGGTGGATGATGTTCCTTATGCTGTATTTCAATCGATGGGTTCAGTAACCAAACAGATGTATTCCATTAAAAATTTAGACGGAGACATTTTGGTGTTGATCGATCAATCGCAATTACGCGATGCGGAAGGTAATGCCCTCATGCGTTTTATGTTTACGGGTTATCCGGATAAGAAAGCCTTTATGCCGGTGTCGTTGCAATTTCGTCGTCGAATGATGCGGTCGTTAGTTGCTTATAATTTGATTAGTAAAAAACAACTCAACGAAAAAGGATTAGATTTATTTTGTAGAAATTATCCGGGTTACTTTGAAACGAACCGTATTATGGCGGTAAATGAGAAAGAAACCGATTTTGTGCCCACGGTTAACGACATGTTTGAAAAGGGAAAAATACCCGTTAAGGAAACAACCTCAATGGTATTAACCAATAATGAAAAGGCAGTTAGTGATACTATTGTGCTTGCAATACCACAATCAAACAATGCCATAGTGGAGCAACGAGCTGTGGTAAACGATGCACCGGTATTGGTGGCCATAGAACCACAAACGCCACCGGCAGCCAACAATAATGAAGCTGCTTTGCAAGAACCTAAAATTAATTACAGCATTGTTAATCGGGATATTGACCAAGCAATTTATTTAGATGGGAATGTGATTCGTCAAGATTTTGAAGAGGTTGGATTGTATACCGTAGAACGAATTAAACCCGAAACGGGCGATGCCTATGTTGTGATAAGTATTTACGACATAAGGCACGATTTTGTTGCAGAGGCTATTGTAATTGATAACAATAATACCTACGAATTTAAGACGTATAAAGATGGTAAACAACGCAGAGCGAATGTTGCCGAGGGGGATGTTTACGAAACAGTTAAATTGTTAGCGATGACGCTTTCTCAGCTTTTGTATTTGTAGTTTTGCTTATCGAACTAAACTTACATCGCCTTTGAAGGAGTATTTTTTACCGTTCGATAAACAAGTATATTCGAGTATATAAAAGTAGGTTCCTGCCTCGCAGTCCATCCCTTTAAATTTCCCGTCCCAGCGGTCTTCATCGTGTTGTGCTGTGAAAATAGCTTGTCCCCATCGGTTGAAAACCTTAAAGACTTCAATTTTTGAACCAAAGAAATTCACTAAACGAAATTCATCGTTTTTTCCATCGTTATTGGGTGTAAAAGCATTGGGTATGAATAAGCTGGTACAACAATCTTGTTCAATAACTTCTTTTTCGATTGAAAGGGAACAACCCGCTTGATCGAACGCCATTAATTTATAGGTGCCGCCTTGTTGTACTGGAAAATTACCGGTGCTATTGCTGAAATTACCCGGCATAATAGAATATGTAAAATTGCCGGAACCACCTTGTGCTTTTACAGAAAAGAAACCAATATTGGTTGTTCCGCATGCATTTCGCGTAAAATTATTTTCGGCCCACGTTATTTCATCGGCTTGGGTAATAACCACTAGGGTATTCAGTACACAGTTCGATGCATCGGTGGCCACTACGGTATACGAACCGGGTGTAAGGTTAGTAAAAGTTCCCGTTGCACTATTGATGCCGGTTGGAAGTAATTGGTAACTTAAGGTACCTGTACCTCCTGTAGCCAAGGCATTGATGGTGCCATTGGAACCTCCAAAACAAGTTACGTTGCCAGATATTACATTACTCCAGGTAGCCGAAGAAGGTGATATGAGGGCAATTGTTTTTGTAATCGAACAAGATGCAGCATCGCTATAAGTAATGGTATATGTTCCTGCTGTAAGGTTGTTGAATATTCCGGTTGTATTTGTTAAGCCAGCGGGTTGTAAGCTGTATTGCGATAACCCAAGGGCGTTAGCGCCTGTAGCGGTAATTTGTCCGTTATTGCCTGCGCAAGTTGGGTTGGTTCCAATTACATTCAAGTTGAGTGTATTTACGTTATAAGACGTTGTTGCTGTTTGTCCGCAAGGCCCTTGAACGGTTAAGGTGACTAAATAGTTGCCCGGCGTTGAAAAAGTGTGGGTTGGGTTTTGAAGAGTGCTTGTATTGGCCGCGCCTGAGGATGGGTCGCCAAAGTTCCAAGTAAACACATCCGGGCAAATCGAAGAGGCATCTGTAAATTGATATTGTAAAGGGGTAGAGGTACACAAAAAGTTGAAATCAGCCGTATCGGGTGGGACTTCTGAAATAGTTATATCGTCGAAGGCTACCCCGTTAAAATCGTTGCAAATGGTACCGGCTCCAAATGCAAAGCGAAACATCACGGAGGCTTGACCAGCCAAATTGTTCATGCAATGAGAAGCTAATACCCAACCACCACTGCCGTTACCGCCAAAACAAGTACCTTGGGTAGCTTGAATGGTACCCGACCAACCTTGCTGGGGTGAGGCTAACGTACTAAGGGCGGTGATATTGGTGGTATTGAACCAATTTTGATTTAAACAGTTAACAGGATCGGTGTTACTTCCTACATTCTGCCAGTTTTGCCCATTGTTCAGGGAATATTGAAATACGGTTCCATCGTATTGATTTTCACCTTCCCACCATATTTTGAATTTTACAAATGGGCGCTGTATATTGGTAAAATTGAAACAAGGGCTGTATACAAAGGAACGTTGGCCAAAACTGTAAAACGATCCGGTTAATCCACCTGTAACCCAACATTTTTGTCCTTGAGCAGCAGTATTAATAAATGTTTTTGCGGGTGTACCCCAAGCCCAATCGCTATTAGTTCCACCAGATACCCAACCAGCCGTACTGATTTCGAAGCTTTCGTTGTAAGGGAACGTATTGATGGTACTGCCACATTGGCTAAAGGCGTACTGGTTTGAAATGCCAATAATAATCAATACAATCAAAAATCTTATCATGGATGCAAAGGTAGTTGGAATGATAAAACTAAAGGCATATCAAGCCCAATATATTAGAACAAGCGTCTAAATTAATAATTCGATAATAGGGAAGAAACAATCTTTTTATCGATAGGAAAAGTCATCATGTTAGGCGATAAATCGTCTAAATAAACCCACCGAAAGTATTCTTCCCGATCACCGTGATAGGTAAATGCTTGTTTTTCAGTATGAATTTTAGTACCGGGCTCGCCCTGTGGTTCTACCCTGTAATAAATACTAATTACTTGGGTATTGGGTTTAAAGGCCGACCATTGGCAAATGTCGGTTGTGAAATAATGCCGGGTTATTTGAATGGGCATATTCAGCTCTTCGGCCCATTCCCGATGCAGGGTGTCGTGGGTTCCTTCACCATGTTCCAATCCACCGCCGGGGAACTTTGTAAATTCGAATTGACCAATGCGTTCGTCGCTTATTAAAACACGAGCAAGTTCGTCAATCCAAATGCCATAAACCCGAATTGTGAGATCTTTCATTCTACAAATATAATAAAGCTTGTAAAAATCTTACTTTTGAAGTTTAGATGGCTGTTTTTAACCGAAATATTCTTGAATCGCCCATTGAATACCTCAAGGGGGTGGGGCCACAACGGGGTGAACTGCTCCGAAAAGAACTGCATTTAGGCACATTTGCCGATGTGTTGATGTTTTTTCCCTTTCGGTATATCGACCGCTCGTCGCTTATTTGCATTCAACAAATTAATACGGAAAATGCTTGGGTTCAATTTATAGCCCAACCTATTTTTTCGGAGGTGCTTGGCGATGGAAGGGCCAAACGACTGGTTACAACTGTGCGCGACCAATCGGGAAGAATGGAATTGGTATGGTTCAAAGGAATATCATGGATGGAAAAATTGATGAATGAGGGTGGGTATTTTCTGATATACGGTAAGGCGACTCGCTTTAACAATGCATGGTCAATAACACATCCTGAAGTAGAGCGACTTGAACAACAAACCCCCGATCAGTTTCCGCCATTCCATCCGGTTTATTCCTCCACAGAGAAGTTAAAAAATAGGGGCATTAATAACAGGGTGTTTAGTAAAATGGTACAACACCTGATGGCACAAATACAGCCCAACGATGTGCCGGAAATTTTACCTGAACCTGTTTTAAGTCAATTTCGATTGATGTCGCGTTTTGATGCGCTAAGGCAATTACACTTTCCTGCCAATTTAGAACAATTAGAAGCCGCTCGTTTACGGATGAAGTTTGAAGAGCTTCTTGTTCTTCAAATAGGAATTTGTAAACTTAAATTACAACATCAAGCACAACCTGGTTTTTTATTTCCCCATGTTGGCGAATCGTTCAATACATTTTTCAAAGAGCATTTACCATTCGAATTAACCGACGATCAAAAAACAGTACTTCGTGAAATTCGACAGAACACACAAAATGGTTTTCAAATGAACCGTTTGTTACAAGGTGATGTAGGTAGTGGTAAAACGATTGTTGCGTTGTTGTGTATGTTATTAGCTATTGACAATGGGTTTCAAGCTTGTTTGATGGCTCCCACCGAAATATTAGCGCAACAACATTATGCGGGTATTTCCGATTTATTAAAACAAATGCCATTACGGGTAGCTTATTTATCGGGGACAGTAAAAGGCAAAGTTCGAAAAGAAATTTTACAACAATTACATGTGGGAGAAATTGATATTTTAATTGGTACCCATGCACTTATCGAAGATCCTGTTCAATTTAAGCATTTAGGTTTGTGTATCATCGACGAACAGCATCGTTTTGGCGTAGCACAACGTGCCAAATTATGGCATAAAAATACCTTGCCACCGCATATATTGGTTATGACGGCTACGCCTATTCCGCGTACGTTGGCAATGACGGTATATGGTGATTTGGAAGTATCGGTGATAAAGCACTTACCACCCGGACGCAAACCCATTAGTACCGTGCATCGAAGTGAAATGTATCGAGCTAAAATAATGGATTTCATTAAAGAAGAAATAGATGCTGGTAGACAAGCTTATATAGTATATCCGCTTATTAATGAAAGCGAAAAATTAGATTATGAAAATTTAGTGGCGGGATACGAACAGGTAAAACAATTTTTTCCGGATCATCGTTACCGAATTGCTATGGTGCATGGTAAAATGCCGCTTGATTTACGCGAAGCCAACATGCAAGCGTTTGTTCGGGGCGAAGCACATATATTAGTGGCCACTACGGTTATTGAAGTTGGTGTAAATGTACCTAATGCGAGTGTTATGTTGATTGAAAGTGCCGAACGATTTGGTTTGTCGCAATTGCATCAATTAAGAGGTCGGGTAGGACGCGGAGCCGATAAATCGTATTGTATTTTACTTACGCCCGATAAACTAACAGAAGGAGGACGAATTCGTATGCAAACCATGGTGCAAGAAAGCAGTGGATTTGCTATTTCTGAAAAGGATTTGGAATTACGTGGGCCGGGTGAAATTGATGGTACCCGTCAAAGTGGGGTGGCTGAATTAAAAATAGCGGATTTAATAAAAGATGCTCCCATTATGGAGGAAGCCCGTGGTGTGGCACAACAAATATTGCTCAAAGACCCATTTTTAGAAAGTGAGGTCAATAGGCCACTCAAATCGTTTTTGATGACACGCAAGGATAAAGAAATTTGGAGCAGAATCAGTTAATCTGAATTTATTTTCCCCAAACGGCGGGGTTTTCGCGCCATTCACTGAGCATGGCAACTTGATTGGCGCTAATAAGTTCGCGTTGCAAGGCGGTATCAATTAAGGCGGCATAATTACTTAAGCTTACTGTTTTTATTCCGGCATCGGCAAATACTTGCTCCGCTTGAGGAAAGCCATAGGTAAAAATGGAACATAAGCCAATTACTTCCACACCGGCAGCTTGTAATGCCACTACCGCTTCCATACTGCTTTTACCCGTACTAATTAAGTCTTCAATGACCACTGCTTTTTGTCCGGCTTTAATTTCACCCTCAATCTGATTGCCCATTCCATGTTCTTTGGGTTTGGAGCGAACATAAACAAAAGGCAAACTCAATAAGTCGGCAACCAAGGCACCATGCGGTATACCCGCTGTGGCAACTCCAGCAATAATATCGGCATCTGGAAATTGGGTGAAAACCATGTTTGTCATTTCGCTTTTAATAAAATCGCGAATATGGGGGTGCGATAAAATGCGACGGTTATCGCAATAGATAGGGCTTTTCCAACCGCTGGCCCAGGTAAATGGTTGATCGGGACTAAGTTTTACAGCTTGAATTTGTAATAATTTATCGGCAACGGCTTGTTCGCGTATCATGGTTTCGCAAACCTACAGCAAACTGTGTTACATTGCAAAAAAATATCGGTCATTATGGAAGTAGTTACGTTGGGAGAAGCAAAAATATATTTTAGCCAATCGCCATTGCCTGTTTTAAACGAGTTGAAAATTAGCAATGCGTATATCGTTAACCAAGCATGGTCGTTAACCGGCGAACGCTTGTTGAACGACATTGCGAGCGGTTGTTATCAAGTTGCCATAGTGAATGGTGATCCTGCTATGCGTATTGCCGAAATAAATCGATCGGTTCGTTGTATTAAAGCCGGAGGGGGAGTGGTGCTCAACGAATTGGGTGAGGTATTAATGATTTTTCGGAATGGCGTTTGGGATTTACCCAAAGGTAAATGGGATGAGGGTGAAACAATTTCGGAATGCGCTCTCCGTGAAGTTGAGGAAGAAACCGGTATTAGGCATATTCAATTAGGCTCTTTTTTAGCAACAACCCGTCATTTTTATGCCGACCATCAAGGTTGGGTGCTAAAAGAGACTTACTGGTATCGGATGCAAGCCCCAAACCAAACCTTGGTGCCTCAAACAGAAGAAGGAATTAGTGAAGTATGTTGGGTAGATCAATTCGATTTACATAAGCATTTATTAAACACTTATTATTCAATTAAACAGGTTCTGCAAACAGCTGCCTTGATATAAAGCCGTATTTTTGTAGGTATTTATAACCTGCTTGTATGTCTGTTTTACATCGTATTAATCAGTGGCACGAAGATGAACGTCCACGCGAAAAACTTATTAAACGAGGTGCCGACGCATTATCGGACGCCGAGTTGATTGCCATTTTAATCAATACCGGAACTAAAGATCGTAATGCTCTTGATGTTGCACGCGATATTATTAGTCAACGCGATTTTAATTTACTCGAACTCGGCAAAATGAATTTGAGTGAACTTCGAACCGTGCATGGTATGGGCGAAAAAAAGGCTGTTACGCTTTTGGCGGCCCTTGAATTAGGTAAACGACGCCAGATGGCGAATGCGGTTGTTCGAGCTCAAATCAATTCAAGCAAGCAAGCTTTCGATGTGTTGGTGCCATTGTTTATGGATAAAACCGAAGAACAATTTATGGTTATGTATTTGAATCATGCCAATTTTCTGATGGCAGTAGAACGAATCAGTATGGGCGGAATGACGTCTACCATTGCGGATATTCGTATCATCTTTAAACGTGCGTTAAGTGGCCAAAGCACCTCTAAAATCATTTTGGCTCATAATCATCCTTCAGGTCACCTTAAACCGAGTGAAGCCGATAAAAAATTAACTGAACGAATTCGAGAAGGCGGCAAATTATTAGACATCCAGTTAATAGATCATTTAATAGTGGCCGATAATCGATATTACAGCTTTGCCGACGAGCAGATATTATAAACTACCCTTTGAATTCGCCCCACACACCTCGTAAGGCATGAGCAATTTCGCCCAAGGTACAATGAGCTTCAACGGCGTCTATAACTACTGGCATTAAGTTATTACTTCCTTTGGCCGTATCAACAATGCGCTGTAAATGTTCTTTTACGCTATCTTGATTTCGGGCGGCTTTAAATTGTGTTAATCGTTCCACTTGGGTGGTTTGAATGCTATCGTCAATTTTCATGATGGGGATGTTTGTGGTGCTCTCCGCCATGTATTTATTAACGCCTACAATTATTTTTTCGTTCCGTTCAATGGCTTGTTGATAACGGTAACTGGCCGTTGCAATTTGTTCTTGTACGAAACCTTCTTCAATGGCTTGCACAGCGCCACCCATCGCATCGATGCTAGCTATCAATTTATTCGCTTCTGCTTCCATTTGGTCGGTGAGTGTTTCAATATAAAATGAACCGGCCCATGGATCAACGGTATCGCAAATACCGCTCTCTTCCATCACAATTTGTTGTGTACGAAGTGCAATACCGGCAGCGGTTTGTGTAGGTAAACTGAGGGCTTCATCGTAACCATTGGTATGCAAACTTTGCGTTCCTCCCATGGTTGCAGCTAATGTTTGAAGGGTAACGCGCACCACGTTGTTCATGGGTTGTTGAGCGGTAAGGGTACTGCCTCCTGTTTGCGTATGAAAACGTAATTTTTGAGCATCCGGCGAAGTAGCGCCTAATTCTTTTGTGATTTTTGCCCACAAGCGTCGAGCGGCTCTAAACTTGGCAACTTCTTCAAACAAATGATTGTGTGCATTGAAGAAAAACGATAATCGTTTTGCGAATACATTAATATCTAATCCTTTTTCGATGGCAGCTTGAAGATAGGCTTTACCATTCGCTAACGTAAAAGCCAATTCTTGCACTGCCGTTGAGCCGGCTTCACGAATGTGGTACCCTGAGATGGATATGGTGTTCCAACGTGGGACTTCGCGTGAGCAAAAATCAAAAATATCGGTAATAAGCCGCATGCTGGGTTTGGGAGGATAGATATACGTTCCTCGGGCGGCATACTCCTTTAATATGTCGTTTTGAATGGTACCCGTTAGTTTTTTAACATCAGCACCTTGGCGTTTACCTAAGGCAATATAAAAAGCCAATAAAATAAAACCTGTTGCGTTGATGGTCATCGATGTACTTACTTCATCGAGACGAATATCTTTGAATAAACGTTCCATGTCCTCGATGGTGTCAATTGCCACTCCTACTTTGCCTACTTCGCCATTGGCCATAGTATCGTCGGAATCGTAACCAATTTGTGTTGGCAAATCGAATGCTACACTGAGACCGGTTACGCCCTGATTCAGTAAAAAATGATAGCGTTCGTTGGACGCTTCCGCTGTGCTAAAGCCGGCATACTGGCGTATAGTCCAAGGTTTATCGCGGTACATACCTTCATGAATTCCTCGTGTAAATGGAAATTGGCCGGGCATTTCATTTTGCAAAGGGGCTTGGGTATAAATAGGTTTTATTTCAATACCTGAATCGAGTTTTACAATTTTATGTTCAGCCATAACGTTTCTTTTTGGGATGTTGCAAAATTAACGGGAATATGCCATTAGCAAGGCTTAATTATTTTCAAGCAAAAAAAATCCGTCATTACGACGGATTTTAAATGGGTTTAAAAAGACAATTAATTCATATTCGGAATTTCTGCCGGATACAATTTGTTTGTTAGTTTATGTTTTACTGCACAAAACGCTGCAATTGATTCGTCGATATCGGCTTGGGTATGAACGGCTGTTGGAATCAATCGAAGAATGATATGCCCTTTAGGAATTACCGGATAAACTACAATTGAACAAAAAATATTGTAGTTCTCGCGCAAATCCATAATCATTTGGGCTGCTTCACTAACGCCACCATGCATATAAATAGGCGTAACCGGAGAATCGGTGTTCCCAATATCAAAGCCGTTTTCGCGAAGCTTCGATTGAAGACTTTCAACGTTTTTCCATAATTTTTCGCGCAGTTCAGGTTTGCCACGTAACAGTTCAAGCCGTTTTAAATTACCTACAACAATCGGCATTGGTAAGGCTTTAGCATAAATTTGCGAACGTAAATTATAACGCATGAAATTGATAACATCCCGATCGCCAGCAACAAATGCACCAATACTGGCCATACTTTTTGCAAACGTAGAAAAGTAAATATCAATAGCATCTTGGCAACCTTGTTCTTCACCAACACCGGCACCGGTTGCACCCATTGTACCAAAACCGTGGGCGTCATCAACCAATAAACGGAAATCGTATTTCGATTTGAAATCGCAAATTTCTTTTAACTTTCCTTGATCGCCGGCCATACCAAATACGCCTTCCGTAATAACCAGAATACCTCCCGATGTTCCTTCAATCAATTTAGTAGCACGTTCAAGTTGTTTTTCGCAATCTTCAATGTCGTTGTGTTTGAATACATAACGATGAGCGGTAGACATGCGTAAGCCGTCAATAATACAAGCATGGCTTTCCGCATCATAAACAACTACATCATGACGTGTTAATAAGGAATCAACCACTGAGGCCATGCCTTGGTAACCGAAGTTGAGCAAGAAGGAATCTTCTTTGCCAACAAAATCGGCGAGTTCTCGTTCGAGTTGTTCATGAATAACTGAATTTCCACTCATCATACGAGCGCCCATCGGATAGGCCATACCCCAATAGGCAGCGGCATCAGCATCTGCTTTGCGTATCTCGGGATGATTGGCGAGACCTAAATAATTGTTCAAACTCCATATTACGCGTTCCTTTCCTTGGAAAATCATGCGGCTACCTATTTCACCTTCCAATCGGGGGAATGAAAAGTAACCATGCGCTCTATCTTGGTATTGACCGATGGATCCTCGGTTTTTTGCGAATTTTTCGAATAAATCTGCCATAGCGTTTTAAAAAATATGTTGCAAAAGTAACCAAAAAAGGATGGTTTTTCCCTTTTTCGGGGGCATTTTTACCATCCAATTTTTCTCTTATGCGTGTTCTACTCATTTTATGCACATTTTTAGTCTTAATCCATGATACATTCGCCCTAGGAGGAAGCCCCAAAAACAACAAACCTGCTTTAGTAGTGGGCATTGTAATAGATCAAATGCGGGCCGATTACTTGTACCGTTATGCTGATGTGTATGGCGATCGAGGGTTTAAACGATTAATGGGCGAGGGGCATACTTGTGAAAATACGTTTATTCGATATTTGCCAACTTATACGGGGCCGGGCCACGCTAGTATATATACGGGCTCTGTACCTAGTTTACATGGCATTGCATCGAACGATTGGTACGAGCGAAATCCGTGGCGTATGGTTTATTGCACCGCCGATTCGTCGGTATCTGCCGTGGGCGGGACCGCTCGTGCCGGTAAAATGAGTCCGCGCAATTTATGGGCAAGCACTATAACCGATGAACTCCGATTAAGCTCCAATTTTCGTTCGCGTGTATTTGCCATTTCTGTTAAGGATCGAGCATCAATACTGCCCGGGGGGCATACCGCCAATGCGGCTTACTGGATGGATGATAGTAACGGCGTGTTTATGAGCAGTTCGTATTACATGAAAGAATTACCCAATTGGGTGCAAACATTCAATGCCGGTAATAAAGCTAAAAACTACCTGCAAGAAAATTGGAATTTGTTTTTGCCACAATCTCGGTATACCCAAAGTACTTCCGATCAACAAGTCTATGAAGGCAAATTTGCACAAGAAACCACTACAACTTTTCCGCATAAACTAGCTCATTTAAGGGGTGCTGAAATAAAAAAAACGCCCTTTGGCAATTCGATTTTGGCCGACTTCGCCAAGGAGTTGATTCTGCAAGAAAAAATAGGAAAGGGGACTGAAACTGATTTCTTGACCATTAGTTTTTCTTCTACCGATTATGTTGGCCACATGTACGGACCAAACGCCTTGGAGTTGGAAGATACCTATGCCCGATTAGATGCTTTATTGGCCGATTACCTCAGTTTTTTAGACCGTGAAATTGGTAAAGGACGTTATACGGTTTTTTTAACGGCCGACCACGGTGTGGCGCATAACCCCCAGTTTTTAAACGATAATAAATTACCGGGCCTTTTTTTCTTTGGTTCCAATTTGCGGAAATCGCTCAATCAACAACTCGCCACGCGTTTTCCAATTGTTCCCGATTCGTTGATTCTTGATGTAAGTGAAAATTATATTTGGCTGAATGAAGCGTTAATCAAGAACCGAAACCTTGATAGACAACAAATTGTATCGACCATTCTTGAAGAATTAAAAAGTTCGCCCGAAATACAATGGGCGATTGATATGCGTCAATTGGGACAAACTGCTTTACCCGAACCCTTGGGGCCGATGGCTGTGAATGGTTATGTGGCGCAACGTTCCGGCGATATTTTATTGCTATTAAAACCGGGTTTTTTAGATGCCTATTCAAAACTAGGTTCTACGCACGGTACTTGGAATCCGTATGATGCACGAATTCCCTTGGTTTGGTTTGGTTGGGGTATTACGCCCGGAATTACCTATGCACCGGTATCGATGAGCGATATTGCCGCTACCTTATCGTCGTTGTTACATATACCCTTGCCCAATGCTTGTATTGGACAAACCATTCCGTTGCTTATTAAATAAGAACTTATCGCATGATTTCGTGCCCTAGCTTATCGCGCTTGGTTTGAAGGTATTTTTCGTTGTGTGGGTTCGAACAAATTTCGATGGGAATGTTCTCTACAACCTCTAAGCCATAACCCGAAAGACCGGCCCGCTTGCGTGGATTGTTGGTAATCAGTTTTATTTTACTCACATTCAAATGACGCAATATTTGAGCTCCAATACCATAATCGCGCTCATCCATTTCAAAGCCCAATTCAATATTCGCTTCTACGGTATCGCGTCCTTGTTCTTGTAACTTGTAGGCTTTTAATTTATTTAATAAACCAATGCCACGGCCTTCTTGATTCATATATAGAACCAATCCCTTTCCAGCATCTTCCACCATTTCGAGTGCGGCGTGCAATTGTTCGCCACAGTCGCAACGCATCGAATGTAAAATATCGCCTGTAAAACAAGAACTGTGAACACGCAACAATACGGGTTCATCGTTTGTCCAATCGCCTTTTTTCAAAGCATGGTGCAATTCGTTTGTTTTCATATTTCGGAAGGTGATCATTTCAAAATCGCCATAACGAGTAGGCATTTGAATCCGAATTTCTTCCACAATATGGGTTTCAGTTTTTAATCGATAAGCAATCAAATCTTCAATAGAAATAATCTTCAAATCGTGTTCTTGCGCAATTTCCATTAGGCGCGGCAAACGGGCCATTTCGCCATTATCATCAATAATTTCAACAATAACGCCGGCAGGTTCAAACCCGGCTAATCGGGCTAAATCGACTGCGGCTTCCGTATGGCCCGCTCTGCGAAGGACGCCTTCTTTACGGGCTTTTAAGGGGAAAATATGCCCCGGGCGAGCTAAGTCGCTTGGTTTGGTATTGGGGTTGATAAGTGCTTGGATAGTTTTGGCCCGATCGGATGAAGAGATGCCGGTGGTGCATCCATGACCAATTAAATCGACCGATACCGTAAAATTGGTTTGATGCAATTCGGTATTATCGTTCACCATTAAATTAAGCCCCAAAGCATCGCAACGTTCTTCCGACAAGGGAGCACAAATCAGGCCTCGGCCAATTTTGCTCATAAACGTAATAATTTCAGGTGTTACATTGTGTGCAGCCGTTAAAAAGTCGCCTTCATTTTCGCGGTCTTCATCGTCCACTACAATTACAAGTTTACCTTTACGAATGTCTTCAATAGCCGATTCAATGGTATTTAACATGCTACAAAGGTAACTGCTTTTTGTGGCAATCGCTATAAAGCCCTATTCAAAAGCCCTATAGAACATTTAAAAAGTTGTTAGAACGGATAACCAATAGCAATATTCCAAATACCACTTTTATAGGTTAAGATATCGAAGGCCCAACCATTGTTTGCATTGTATTGAGGCTGTTTAAGTGGGTAGGCATGATCGATACGAAATACAAAGAAAGAAAAATCGAAACGAGCTCCAATACCTGCCGAAACAGCTAAATCGCGGTAGAAATATTTCGGGTTGAATTCCCCCCCCTCAATGTTCGAATTTTTACTGTACAACCAAATATTTCCTGCATCCACAAACGCGGCTCCCTTTAAATTAATAGCTCCCGAAAAAAGCGTCCATACATTAAATCGTAATTCCGAATTGGCTTCTAATTTCATATCGCCTGTTCGATCGATGGTAGTGAAACCGGCTTTGTACGAACTATCAACCGATCGTCCGGGACCTAAGGTACGTGCTACCCAACCTCGGTTGCTGAACGAACCACCCGCTGAATATTGTTTGATATAGGGTAGGGCATTTGTATTTCCTAATGGTATACCAATACCTATCATAGCCCGATTCACCCATTGTATTTTTCTACTATTGGTATACCTACGAACATCGGCATCAACCCGGGTATACCATGCTATAGGTTGTATTTCTTTGCCACTTAATTTTTTATACAGGGCGTTGATACCTTGTAAAATGGTACCGGCTTCTTCAAACCCTAAACGCATACTGGTTACACTCTTATAAACCCCTTTAGTTTTACCCATGTATTCGAGGGTAGCATTTTCGCCATAAATAATGTTGTTCGAAAAAATGTTTTGTAAATAAACATTCGAATCGAGTTTGGCTTTAAATGCCTCTCCCAAAAATCGATCGGGTACCCGTGTAACGGTTAAGAAGGCCGGATTGAAACGCCAACTTTTTTGCTGTGTTTCTTTCCAACTATACCCAAACGACCCTGTAATGTTGATGATACTATAATTGGTTAAGCGTTGTATAAAGCTGTAATTCAACCCTAATATAGTAAACGGCATGTTGCGCTTGCTGAAGGTTTGCTCTTTGAAGGGCACAATGAATTTAGGAAATGTAATATTGGCTGTTAAACTTACATTGTTTCCGGATTGATAAAACTCTTTAAAGCCCGTTTTTAATTTATCGTTTCTGAACTCGGTTGAATAACTGGCCTTCAACGAAAATTGATTGCCACCAAACAATAAATTTTTATTCCGATACGTAACTGCGGCGCCAAGCCCCAATAAATAATCGCCATCCGACGTGCTGATATCGGTTAACCCCACAATGTCGCGTCGTGGGGCCATGTTTACTGTAATAAAGCAATCGAGCCAACCACTGCTATCACTTACTTTCTCGTGTTTGAAATTAATAAATTGAAAAACCCCTAATTGGTTCAAACGCGATACGGTTGCTTCCACATCGCGCGTGTTGAACGCGTCGCCGGCCTGTACAAAAATATTACGTGCAATTACATTTCTATTTATAGGTAGGGTTTTGTATTTGAAGAAAATATTGTCGAACACATTTTCAATAAACGGTAAATCTTTATTGAGTTCCGGTTTCAAATCAACAATCTCTACCATCACTCTTCGAATGCGGTACAAGGTAGCATAACTGCTGTCTTTGGTTCGCCGCACAATCATTTTCACATCAACCGAATCGGTATTCGGGGAAAATACGGCGTCCGCATCAAATTCCTCTAAAAATGGATTAATCAACAAGTCTTTTAAATGACTTCGATTGATGGTATCTACCAAAAAGGAAATATTATCGGTTTTAAAATCGTAATACCCCACATTTCGCAATTGCTTGTATAAACGATCGCGTTCATTGCCACATTTAAAATTCGTGAATACATCGCCGGGTTTTAAAAAACTTTCAAATTTGTTTTTTTCAATTTCCCACAACACGCTTTTGTTTTCGCTTTCGTACTGAATTTGTCGAATGTAATACATCTTTCCACCATCTACCGTGTATTCCACCGAAGCTGTTTTGGCCTTGTTTTCGGGTATAATTTTACTGCTTACCGTATTGTAATAATACCCTTGGTTAATCATAAACTGCCTTATCATCCGCTCCGATTCTTTTATTTGCAAGCTATCCACCAAGGCCGGCCATTCTACTTTGTGCTTCGCTATTTTAGGATGATTACTGTCTTTGCCATAAATATTAATTTTATTGTTGTATTTCCACAATTTGAATTTGGGCAATACGTCCACATCCAATAAATGGGTATTGGGTTGCGGTTCAATTAAACTCGAAATGGAACTAATCAGAATCCCTTTATTCTTAACCGGTTTCTCGGTTTTTAAAATAATCTTGTTTTCTTTCAGTAAGGTTTGATTATCTGTGAGGTGTTTGGTATACTTGCAGGAACATAAAAACATCACGACGCCGCAAAGGAGTCTTGCCTGCCACATATGTTGTAGTTTAAACCGCACGTTTCCGAACATGATTACAAAGTTGCAAGTTAAACATATTCAGGCATTAGCCGATAAAAAAAGCCGAGTAGACGCGGGCGAATTTGTAGTGGAAGGGGAGAAACTAGTGCTTGAAGTGCTAGCCTCAGGGGCAACCGTAACCGCGTTGTTTGCCTTGCCCGATTGGGTTCAACAACATGCCAATCACCCACGTTTACAAGGAATTCCATGCCATACCATCACCCCCAACGATATGGCACGCATTAGTTTCCTCAAAACGCCATCGCCAGTTTTAGCATTGTTAGCCTTGCCTTCACCCACTATATCCACGACGCCCAACAAGGCCTTGTTGGTAGATACCCTGCAAGATCCGGGCAATTTAGGAACCATTATGCGCATTGCCGATTGGTTTGGTATACCGTGTGTGTATTTGTTCGGAGCCTGCGCCGACCCTTGGCAACCCAAATGCATACAATCGTCGATGGGAAGTTTTTTACGCGTTACCACAATACCCTTGAACCACGTAAGCCAGGTAAGCGCATTGCCTTTTACCCAACGTTTTGCAGCTACCCTGCATGGCTCCGCACCCAACGAAGCCTTTATTCATCAACCTGGTTTATTGATGATTGGCAACGAATCAAAAGGGCTCCACCCCAACTTACAAGATCTTTGCACCCATCATATTACCTTGCCCCGAATGGGCGGCGCCGAAAGTCTAAACGCTGCCGTAGCCACCGGCATACTTTGTCATGTGTGGATTTGCTGAGTTCCCCTATATTTGTAACACTAAACCGCCGTCATGAAAAAAATTGTTTCGTTACTCGTTTTATTATGTTGTGCCGCCGCCGTATGGGCAGGCCCATGGTACAATGCCATGCTCCGTATTCGCGAGGAACGCGGTCGCGCTATCTCCGTTATTGTGGATGGGGTGCGCCAAAATACCATCTCGAACAATTTAACGGTGAATGTTCCCCCCGGTATGCACCGCATCCAAATTATTCGCTACAATACCAACGGGTATGGCTACAACAACGGCGTTTTGGCCTATCAAGGCAATATCAATGTGATGCCCGGTTATATTTATTATATTACCACATTTAACCAAGCTATTGACGTTGAAGAGAACTGTTGTTTAGATAATTACGGCCATTGGAACCACAACGACCATTGGTTTAATCCGGGCCCGGTGGATAATTGGAATAATAATCAACAATGGAATCAACATCCGCACCCTTACCCCCAACCTCCAATCAACAACAATTCGTGGAACAATTATCATGGCATTTTAACCCATGGTCGTTACATGGAAATCATCAACCAAATGCGTAGTATTTCGTTTGAGTCGTCTAAAAACACCTTCGCCACCACCGTCATCCGCGATGTACGTTTGAGTACCGAACAAATGATTGGCATTCTGCGCGAATTCAGTTTCGAAAGTACCAAATTGGCATTTGCTAAAGAAAATTATACCCGCGTTATCGACCCTAAAAATTATTTCCGCGTAACCAACACATTCACATTCCAAAGCAGTAAAGACGATTTAATGCGTTTTTTAAATGGCGGACAAATTGGTCGGCCACGATAACTACTTGGAGCCGATCCCCATCTCCTTATTCAGCTAATTCCTGCTTTCCGCGTCGGCCGCGGCCGACCAGCTTCAATCAGGGCTATCTTTCATCGCCTCCCTCATTATTCAAATTTTCTAAATAGTACCCATCAAAAAACCCGCCATCAGGCGGGTTTTTATATAAACAGTTCAATTCAATTAAGCACTCACAGCTTTGTTCACCAACTCAGCGGCTTCACTCAACAAAATGGCGCTCTGAACTTTCAAGCCCGAATTTTCAATTAAGGCTTTGGCGGCTTCAGCATTGGTTCCTTGTAAACGTACAATAACCGGCACATGTATTTCGCCAATGGCATTGTATGCATCCACTACACCCTGTGCAACACGGTCGCAACGAACAATACCTCCAAAGATGTTCACCAAAATGGCTTTTACATTGGGGTCTTTTAAAATAATACGGAAACCGGCTTCAACCGTTTGGGCATTGGCTCCACCACCAACATCCAAGAAGTTGGCGGGTTCACCACCACTTAATTTAATCATATCCATCGTGGCCATGGCTAAGCCGGCACCATTCACCATGCAACCCACGTTACCGTCGAGTTTTACATAGTTCAAGTTGCTTTCGCTAGCTTCTACTTCGGTAGGATCTTCTTCCGATTTGTCGCGCAAGGCGGCTAAATCAGGATGACGTAACAAAGCATTGTCTTCTAAGTTCATTTTACAATCCACCGCAATCATTTTATCGTCGCTGGTTTTGAACAATGGATTAATTTCCAACATGTCGCAATCGAGCGCAGTGAAGGCTTTGTATAAATTGGTTACAAATTTCACGCAGCTTTTTAACGATTCGCCACTTAAACCTAAATTAAAGGCAATTTTACGTGCTTGGTAGGCTTGTAAAGGACTACCCGGGGTTACCCACTCTTTAAATATTTTTTCAGGCGTATCGTGCGCAACGTCTTCAATGTTCATACCACCTTCGGTACTATACATAATAACGTATTGCTTCTTACTCCGATCGAGGAGAATAGATAAATAAAATTCTTTTTGTGGGTTAGGACCTTCATAATAAGCATCTTCGGCCATGAAGATTTTACTTACCACCTTGCCAGCCTCGCCGGTTTGCAAGGTTACCAAGGTATTTCCTATCATGTTGCGGGCTACTTGTTCGGCCATTTCTTCCGATTTAACCACTTGAACCCCATGTTGTTCTGGTACTTCAATATAAGTGCCTTTTCCGCGACCGCCTGCATGAATTTGGGCTTTCATTACCACAAATCGACTGTTGGTGCGTGCGCTAATATCACGATAGGCCGCTTTCGCTTCTTCAACACTGGTACAAGCGGTACCCATTTGAACGGGAACTTGATAACGAGTGAGCAATTCTTTAGCCTGATATTCGTGTAAATTCATCGTATAAAAATTTGCGCAAAGGTAGCGGTGATTTTTGGGTTTTCACGCACCTTTTTTTAAAAAATACAATACCCTTCCAAACGGCGTTATAGACTTAATTCCACACCTATTTATAAGAGTTAAGGCTTATATTTGCCTCATTCGTGGAGTTTAAAACGCTGATATATGTGTTTGGGGCTTTTATAGCTTCGTTGGTGACCCAATATTTGGTGATCGACTTATCGCATAAGCGTGGTATTTTTATTGACGATAATAACAGCGATTTACCCCAAAAGTTACACCATGTTCCTACACCTCGAATTGGAGGGTTAGGCATTTTTGTAGCTGTTTTATTTATGTCGCGCGAACAACCCTTAGGTTTATACCTGTTGTTGTGTTTGTTACCGGCATTTTTAGCCGGATTTTTAGAAGATTTGTTAGCGAAAATTTCACCAGTTCGCCGATTACTCATTATGAGCGTTTCGGGCATTATGGCCATCTATCTCCTTCGGGCTGTTGTAACCGATTTCGGTTTCTTCCTAGTTCCTGAATGGTTGGGGATACTAATTACGATGATCGCCATTTTAGGCTTAATCAACGGAACCAACATGATAGATGGTTTCAACGGTTTATCGTCTGGGGTGAGTTTCCTCATTATTTCTACCTATTTTGTAATGGCTTTGCGGGTAGGCGATATGCCGATGGCCAATATATGTTTGGTGATTATGGCGGCTATATTAGGCTTCTTGATTTTTAATTTTCCGTTCGGGAAAATATTTTTAGGGGATGGCGGGGCTTATTTATTGGGCTTTTTATTGGCCCTTGTGTCTATTTTGATTGTAAAACGAAATGCGGCTATATCGCCTTGGTTTGCTTTGGTATCGTTGATTTACCCCGTTTGGGAGGTTATTTTTTCGTTTACTCGTCGAACCCTGATTCATCGCTTATCGCCTTTTTATCCGGATTCAAAACATGTTCACCAGCTTATTTACCGAAACATCACGAAACGGAATAACCCACTCACCACCTTGGTTATTTACCCTGTGGTGGCCTTCATCAATACCTTGGCTATTATTTACTACAATAACATGTTTGTGTTATTTGTGGTATCAATTAGCTTCGTTTTATGCTATTCGTTGGTTTACTTTTATTTTTCACGTCGTGAGATTGCTCAAAACAATAAAAAATAACGCAGTGAACGTATTACCTTTGCAACTTTAAATTTAAATATGATGTTTGATCAATTATTGAACAAGGAAAAAAAACTGGCGGTTATAGGGCTAGGGTATGTGGGATTGCCAATCGCTTTAGAATTTGCCCGCAAAATCAATGTGATTGGTTTCGATATCAATGCGAAACGGGTCGATATGATGAAAAACAAAATCGACCCTAGTAATGAATTAGAATCGAGCGCTTTCGACGGCTGCTCGATTGAATTTACCGATTCGATTGAAAAATTAAAAGAGGCCTCGTTTTATGTGGTAGCCGTGCCAACGCCGGTCGACAAACACAATGTGCCCGATTTAACCCCTGTTTTAAAAGCCTCCGAAACCATTGGTAAAGTGGTTAAAAAAGGCGATTATGTGGTGTTTGAATCAACTGTTTATCCTGGTTGTACCGAAGATGATTGCCTACCGGTAATTGAAAAAATTTCGGGCCTAAAAGGTTATGTTGATTTTAAATTGGGTTACTCACCCGAACGTATCAATCCGGGCGATAAAGAGCACACCCTCCAAAATGTAATTAAGGTAGTATCGGGTTGCGATGATGAGTCGTTGGAAGAAATTGCCAAAACCTATGAATTGGTTGTTCATGCCGGTGTTCATCGTGCCTCTTCGATTAAGGTAGCCGAAGCCGCCAAGATTATTGAAAATACGCAACGCGATTTGAATATCGCCTTGATGAATGAATTGTCGGTGATTTTCGATCGTTTGGGTATTAATACCTACGAAGTATTGGAAGCAGCCGGCACCAAATGGAACTTCTTAAAGTTTTTCCCCGGTTTAGTAGGCGGACATTGTATTGGTGTTGATCCATACTACCTCACCTATAAATCGGAGCAGTTGGGTTACAAGAGTCGCGTTATTTTATCGGGCCGTACCATCAACGATGAAATGGCTTCGTATGTAGCTAAGAAAACAGTGCAATCTATTTTGAAATCGGGTAAGGATGCGTCTAAAGCCAAAGTGTTGGTGATGGGAACTACCTTCAAAGAGAATGTGTCGGATATCCGCAATTCGAAAGTAGCCGATTTGATTCATGAGTTGAAAGATTTCAGCATTCATGTAGATGTAATTGATCCGCATGCCGATAGCGACGAGTTGGATCATGAGTATGGTTACCGTTTAGCCCAAGAAGTTGGTACAGGCTACGATGCCATTATTGTTGCTGTGAATCATAAAGAATATATGGGCTTGAACGAAGATTACTTTGCTTCGAAAATGACGGCTCATGGATTGGTGGTCGATTTGAAAGGAATCTACCGCAAGCAATTCAAACAATTGGCCTATTGGAGTTTATAATTCCCCAAGGTTTACATTAATATATCCGTGATTTTCACTTGAAGATCACGGATTTTTTTATGCAATTCAATCAATCCCGCTTGGATGTTTTGTTCTTGATGCGCTTCAAACAGTCCGAATACGGTACTGCCACTGCCACTGAGTGAGGCGTAGGTACAACCAGCTTGGTATAAGCTATCGCGAATGAGTGCAATGTGAGGATAATGTTGAATCAAAGGAGCTTCGAAATCGTTCACAATGTTGTTGCGCCATTGCGAAATAGGTTGCGTAATGAGTTCGGCCAACGAATGCTTAGGCTCCTTGGGTATGATGCCTTGAAAGGCCAACGCGGTAGACATCGAGAAGTTGGGCTTTATTAAAACAACGCGCCACGATGCAAGGTTGAGGTTGATGGGCTTTAATTGTTCGCCACGGCCATAAGCCAAGCAGGGGCGATTGTAAATAAAAAATGGACAATCACTTCCGAGTTGCAATGCCAACTCAATTAATTCGTTTTGTTGTAAGCCCAATGCAAAATGCGTATTGAGCCCGTTGAGCATAAAGGCCGCATCGGCCGAGCCTCCACCTAATCCGGCCCCGTGGGGAATTATTTTTTCCAAATGAATTTCCAAGGGGGGCAACGAAGGAAAACGTGTACGCATCAGCGCATACGCTTTCCATACCAAATTCGATTCAGGATTGCCCGTTACTTGAATACCGTGTGTGTGCAGCGAAGTGGTTTCGGCCGGAATAAATTCAAGGGCATCGCACCAAGCTACGGGAACAAACACAGTTTCAAGGTCGTGGTAGCCATCGGGGCGTTTGCGAAGCACCGATAGGCCAATATTAATTTTTGCGTTCGGAAATTGAAGCATGCATTAATATACGTTGGCGGCTTGTTTTTCTTTGTATTGTTTGATTTGGTCTACCATGGCTTTGAGGGCCATGTCGAACGACTCTTCGAACAATTTCGATTCGTATTTTACAAAGAAGGTATGTTTGGGAATGTGCACTTTTATTTCGGCTACTTTGTCTTTGATTTGATGAACTACATTATCTACTTTGAGGTACACTTCCACATCGATGATATTGTCGTGGTAGGTTTTTAATTTCGTTGTTTTTTCCTGTACATGGTCTAACAATTTTTTGTCGGCTTCGAAGCGATGAGAATGAATCTTAATGTTCATAGAGAAGGGTTTTTAGGTAAACGAAAAGAACTACGATAAAGGTAATGATAATTTTG